>PNKC01000001.1 GCA_013822275.1 Anaerolinea sp.
GCAACCGTGTTCTCGGTGGGCGCGTTCCTGCCAATCCTGGCGTTGAACTACGCGGGGGCGATTGCACGGGAGATGGCGATTTCCAATCCCGTGGAAAAGGCCGTCGTCGTCCTTTACGTGGCCGTGGCCGCCGTGGCGATTGTCTTGCAGCGCTCGGACGTTAACCGGGAGCGGGTGGGAGCGGGCCGCCCGGACTCGCGGACGAGGCGAGGCGCGCGAGGGCGGGCGCAGAACCCCATGCGGGGGACGTAGCAGGCGCGCTGCTGAGATGCCTGCACTCCGGCGCGTATACTCGGCGCATGAGCAAGGAGTTGGCGGACGCGTTCTTCACCGTGGTCGACGAGTCGATCGGATGGATCCTCGAATGCACCGAGGGGCTGGATACGGCGCGGTTGAACTGGAGGCCGGTGGAGGACGGCAACAGCCTCCACGCCATCGCCAACCACACCATGGCCAACGCCGAGCGGAACATCCTCTCCAGCTACCTGGGCAAGCCCTATGCATACGATCGTGCGGCGGAGTTCGCGGCCGAGGCGAAGGACGGGGACACGCCGCTCGGCCGACGTTGGGCGGAGTTGCGCGCGCGGATAGTTGCCGGGATGGCCGCGGCTGGGCCGGAAGCGTTCGACCGCGATTGCGACCACGTCCGCATGGTCCGCGTGAAAGGCTGGGAGGTGCTCGTGCAGGTGAGCCGCCACGCTGCTGAGCATGTGGGCGAAGCGCGCCTCACCCGCCAACTGATTGAAGCCGCCAGTTCACAACGACGCGCCCCGGAGGTGCCCTGATGACCAGCCTGCCAGCGAGCCCAGCATTCGAGGACGAAATCGCAAGCTACCTGGAGCGGGGCCTTGAGCACCTCTGGGTGCATACCCAGCAGGCGACGGATCTCGCCCAGGAGGACGGGCTCAAGGTGTTCACGCGCGGCGAGGGCATCTACCTCTGGGACATGAAGGGCCGCCAGTTCATCGACGCGATGTCCGGCCTCTGGGTGGTGAATGCCGGGCACGGGCGGGCCGAGCTGGCTGAAACGGCCGCGAAGCAGATGCGCGAGATGGCCTACGTCAACACGTTCGCCTACACCAGCCGCCCGGCGATCGACCTGGCGACGAAGCTCGCCTCGCTCCTGCCGCCGTCGATCAATAAGCTCTTTTTCGTGAACTCCGGTTCGGAAGCGGTGGAGACGGCCATCCGCATGGCCAAGCACTACCAGTACAACATCGGCGAGAAGAAGCGCTACAAGGTGCTCGCCCGGCGCGGCTCCTACCACGGCACGACCGCCGGGGCGCTCTCGGTGAACGGCTCGGCCATGCTGAACCGCGCGCCCTGGGAGCCGCTCCTACCGGGCGTGGTTTTCGTGGAGAACGTGAACTGCTACCGCTGCCCGTTCGAAAAGACGTTTCCGGCCTGCGACACGTTCTGCGCGCGGACCATCGAGCGCACGATCCAGGCGGAGCGCCCGGAGACGATCGCGGCCTTCATCGCGGAGCCGATCTCCGCCGCGAACGCGGTCGCGATGCCGCCGCCGGACTACTGGCCGGCGATCCGCCGCCTCTGCGACAAGTACGGCATCCTGCTCATCGCTGACGAGGTGATCAACGGCTTCGGCCGCACGGGCAAGTGGTTCGCCAGCGAACTCTATGACTTCGAACCGGACCTGATGACGATGGCGAAGGGGCTCTCGTCCGGCTACCTGCCGATCGCCGCGCTCGGGATCAGCGACAAAGTCGCGAAGGAGTTCGAAGGTGACAAGAGCCGCACCTTCGGCGGCGGCATCACGTTCGGCACGCACCCCGTGGCCTGCGCGGTCGCCCTCGCCAACCTGGAGATCATCGAACGCGAGGGCTTGGTTGAGAACTCGGCCAGGAACGGCGCCTATCTCCAGTCTCGCCTGAACGGGCTGAAGGAGCGCCACCCCACGATCGGCGAGGTGCGCGGGCGGGGGCTGCTGCTTGGCGTGGAGATCGTGAAGGACCCGGCGACGAAGGAGCTCTTCCCGGAATCGGCCGACCTCCCGGGGAAGCTCACGGCCGCGCTGATCAAGAACGGCATCCTATGCCGGGCTGGCAACGTCGTCAACTTTGCGCCACCGCTGGTGATCAGCGAAGCGCAGTGCGACGACCTCGCCGACCGCTTCGACGCGGCGCTCGCCGAGACCGAACAGCAATTTGGCATCGTCTAACAACGGGATGGGGGACAGGGAATGAGACTGGCGGGCAAGTCGGCAATCGTCACGGGCGCGGCTTCAGGGATCGGGCGGGCGACGGCCCAGCTGTTCGCGGCGGAGGGCGCGAAAGTGCTGGCGGTGGACCTGCCGGGGACGGCGCTCGCCGAAGCACACAGCGGCATCGCCAGCATCAAACCGTTCGAAGCGGACATCGCCGACGAAATTGCTGGAGAGCGGATCGTCGCGGCCGCGGTCGATGCCTTCGGCGGGCTGGACATCCTGGTGAACAACGCCGGTACCGGCTCGAACGCGCTCGCCGAGGTGATGAGCCTCTCGGAATGGGACCGCGTCTTTTCCGTGAACATCCGCGGCACGTTCATGCTTTCAAAGGCGGCCATCCCGCACCTGCGCGCGAGCGGGGCGGGGCGCATCGTCAGCGTGGCCTCCGTGATGGCCGAGCATACGGACTACGGCCTCTCGGCGTACGCGGCATCGAAGGCGGGCGTCGCCGGGCTGACGCGCACGCTGGCGCTCGAGCTGGGCAAGTTCGGGGTAACCGCGAACTACGTCCTCCCGGGCGCCATCTACACGGGAATGACGCGCCAGAACTTCGACCAGGACCACATCCGCCAGGTCTGGGAGAAGAAGGCCGCCCTGCGCCGCCTTGGCCAGCCGCTCGACATCGCCCGCGGCATCCTCTTTCTCGCCTCGGAAGAAGGCGGATTCGTGACAGGCCACGGGCTTGTGATCGATGGCGGGCTAACGCTGCGGACATAAGGAAATCCGTACGATCATGCTGGCGTGGGTGAACTGGCACTTGACTAGGGCAGGGAAGCTGTCGATAGTAATTGGGCAGGCGGCGATGCCTCTGCCTTTTTGCGGGGGTCTGGCCGTCAGCCCGTCGCCTGCCCCATATTTCCACTAATGTACCTCCTGTACATGGATGAGTCTGGCTCCGCCGATACGGAATACTTCGTAGTTGGCGGGTTAGCCGTGCATGAGCAGGACTCGGTCTTGCTTGCGCGGGCGGCCGAGAACCTGGCTCAGGCGTTTCCGTTGCCCGTCAGAGGGGCGGAGTTGCACGCATCACCCATTCGAAACGGTAGCCACCGATGGAGGAACGTTCCCAGGGACGCTCGACTCCAGGTTCTCGACGACGTGGCAACCCTGCTGCGGCGCCGCCCGGGCCGGAACCGGGACTCCTCCGATCCTCTTCGCCGTGGCGTTACACAAGGCGTCATTTCCGCAACATGATCCGTACGAACGGGTGTATGAGGAGTTCTTTGCGCGCTGCAATGGGCTAATCGGCCGACTGGCTTCAAATGGCGACATGCACCGGTGCGTGGCTATCGCGGACAAGAGCAGACTCGAATCTCGACTTCAAGACCTGATGTCGGCATGGCGCACCCGCGGCGCCTCGACCGGTGCGGCGATTCGCCCGATGAGGGGTTATGCGGAGGTCCCGCTGTTTGTCGATAGCCATGCGAGCCGATGCGTTCAACTGGCGGACTTCGTCGCGTATTCGGTCTACCGCGCGTATGCCGCGGGAGATGATCGGCTGTTGGATCGCTTGATTGGCGGGTTCCACGCTGAGGACGGCGTCATCCACGGACTGGTCCATCTCGTTTCCCGTTATCGCGAGTGCCTGTGCGCTGCGTGCAAGTCCCGCCAATAGGTCCTGGGGGAAGTCAACTTCGCTTTCATCCACAGTGTGTGCTGATCAGAGAACGCGGGCGGCTCCGACGCGATTCACCGCCCCGCTCAGGCCGTGTCGCGCTCGGGCCCTCGAAGCGTTGTGCCGCCGTCCACCACCAGGACCTGGCCGGTGATGTAGCGCGCCTGGTCCGAAAGCAGGAAGCGGACGGCGTTGCCGACATCCCAGCCCGTGCCTTCGATGCCGAGGAGCGACGCCCTGCGGCGGGCGTCGCGGGCGGGTTGGGGCATCGCTTCGCCGCCAACCATCGGTGTCAACACGGGCCCGGGCGCGACGCAGTTCACGCGGATGCCCTGCCGCCCGTGGTCGACCGCCATCGCCTTTGTCAGGCCGATTACCGCCGACTTCGAGACCGAGTAGGCGGTCAGTCCCCGCGGCATGAGGGCGGAAATCGAAGCGACATTGACGATAGCACCGCCACCGTCGGAGGCGAGCATTGCCGGGATGGCGTACTTCGAGACGAGGAACATGCTCTCCACGTTGATCTGCATCACGCGCCGCCAGGCCTCGGGCGACTCGTCCACCACGCTCCCACGGCTGCCGATGCCGACGTTGTTGTCCAGCAGGTCGAGCCGCCCGAAGCGCTCCAGCGCGCGTTCGACCAGGGCTTCGCAGGCCACTTCATCGGTGACGTCAGCTTCGATGGCCTCCGCCATGCCACCCTCGGCGCCAATCATCTCCGCAGTGCGCTGAGCGAGTTCCAGCTCGCGGTCGACGGCAAGGACACTCGCCCCGGCGCGGGCGAGGAGGATGGCGGCGGCCCGCCCGTTGCCGATGCCATCGCCGGCGGCGCCCGCGCCGGTAACAACCGCGACCTTGCCGCGCAGGCCGAAGGGGTCGTCTGTGGCGGGTGCGTAGGGCATGGGACCTCCGAGTTCGATTCACGATTGCCGATTGGCTGTTGGCCGTTGGCCGTTGGCCGTTGGCCGTTGGCCGTTGGCCGGGATGATACGCCGGGGAACGCTGCGCCATCAGAGCCCGGAGCGATCAATCGATTTTGGATTTTGGATTGTCGATTGGCCATCAGAGCCCGGAGCGATCAAGCGACGGGTTTGCAAGCGGCGTATAAACACGGGCTAGAAGCTAGAAGCCAGAGGCCCGCCATGGACGAACCGATCCTCGAACCCGGACGCCGCATTTGCGACCCGCATCATCATCTTTGGGACCGCGGCGGCAACCGCTATCTGCTGGACGAATTGCTGGCCGATACCTCCAGCGGCCACAACATTGTGAGCACCGTTTTCGTCGAGTGCCTCTCGATGTACCGCGCGGATGGTCCCGAGGAGATGAGGTGCGTTGGCGAGACGGAGTTCGTGCAGGGCGTGGCGGCGATGTCGGCCAGCGGCGGTTACGGCCCCACGCGCCACGCCGCGGGCATCGTCAGCCGCGCCAACCTCTCTCACCCAAACGCCGCAAAGGTGCTGGAGGCGCACATCGCGGCCAGCCCGAACCGCTTCCGGGGTGTGCGCGACGCAGCCGGGTGGCACCCCAGCCCGGATGTCCGCAACTCGCACACTAACCCGCCGGAGCACCTCTTCTTGCGGGAGGATTTTCGCCGCGGGTTTGCCCACCTTGCCCGCCTCGGGCTCAGCTTCGAAGCGTGGCTCTATCACCCCCAGATCCCGGAGGTGACGGCCCTCGCGCGGGCGTTCCCGGAGACGACGATCATCCTCAACCACTTCGGCGGGCCGCTCGGCATCGGGCCGTACGCGGGCCGCCAGAAGGAGGTCTTCGAGGAGTGGAAGCCAGCTCTCGATGAGCTCGCTACCTGCCCGAATGTGGTCGCCAAGCTGGGTGGCGTGAACATGCCGCTGAACGGGCTCTGGGCTTCGGACCGCGCCGCGCCGCCGGATTCGGAGGAGATCGTGGCGACCACGAAGCACTACTACGAGCACACGATCGACCGTTTCGGCCCCGGCCGCTGCATGTTCGAAAGCAACTTCCCTGTGGACAAGGCGCACGTTGGCTACGCGGAACTGTGGAACGCCTTCAAGCGGATGGCGGCGGGCTTCCGTGAAGACGAGAAGGACGCGATGTTCTACGGGACGGCGACGCGGGTCTACCGCCTGGAGTAGGGCTGCCCCGCAATCCGCGGATGGGCCAGCCGCATCGCGTACACTGCAAGCGTGCCAGCGCGCCCTCTGAGCATCGGCGAAGTCCTCCGCGACGCCCGCCTGGGCGACCTCCGCGCGCTTTTCGAAGGGCGGGAAGAGTACGACTTCTTCGGACTCACCCGGCGCCTGTTCGACCTGCTGGACGAGCGCCAGGTCGATTACGTGCTCGTGGGCGGGATGGCCATGCTCCAGTACGTTGACGGCCGCAACACGCGCGACATCGACCTGATCCTCGCCCCCGAGAGCCTGGAGCGGTTGCCCGAGATCACCATCAGTTCACGCGAGGGTGAGTTCGTCCGCGGGGACTTCGAAGGCGTGCAGATCGACTTCCTCCTCACTTCGAACCGGCTCTTCAGGCTGGCAAGGGACGAGTACTCAGGGGTGCGTGAGTTCGCTGAGCGGCCCATCTGCTGCGCCACGCCCGAGGGGTTGGTCCTGCTGAAGCTGTTCGCGCTGCCATCGCTCTACCGGCAGGGGGACGGCGTCCGCGCCGCCATTTACGAAGCGGACATCCGAGCGCTGCTCACGGCGGCGGACATTGACACGGACTCGATTCTCGCGACCCTATCGGCGGAAATGCTGGACACGGACGTGGCCGAACTCAGGCGGCTCGTGGACGACATTCGAGCTGGCATGAAGCGGTTCCAATAGTCAGGCCGCCGTTACCGGCCGAGTCCCAGCTGAACTCGAATCGCGCGTTCCACTCCTGCGAGTTCTTCCGCGGTGACCGCGCCAAGCCGGTTTCTCAGCCTGGTCTTACTGGCGGTCGAAATCTGGTTCGCAAGTGCTTTCTGCTGGCGTCCGCCCACCGTAACGTAGGCCTCGGAGGCGAAAAGGCGGGCTACCTTCGTGGTCAGCGGCACGACCTGTACCCGGTTCAGCGACCGGTTGCTCGCATCATTGCTTACGATTATGGCGGGGCGCGTTTTCTGGATCTCGCCGCCGGTGGTTTCGCCGAACTCGACCCACCACACCTCACCGCGGTTCATCAGCGATATCCGCGATCAGAGCCTCCGCCCATTCAAGTGCCTCCCGTTCGCCCTCTTCGTCCGCCGCCAGCTCCTCATAGTCTCGGACGAGGTCGTCATCCATGACATGGGGGCGAACCAGCGACTCGATGAACTGGCTAATATGGCCCTGGCCGACGCGGCGGTGAAGCCCGGCGTATACCTGTTCGTCAATTGTTATCGTCAGTTTGCGGTGCATCTGTACGTATAGTACACGTACGCCCGCGCGCCGAGAAGGCCCACGGATTTGCCACGCGCACATTCGTTCGCATCCCGCTAGAATGCGCTATCCACGGGCATGCAGGAGGGCCAGAGCGTGTCCACGCCCATCCGCCTCCAGTACCTCGAACTGAAGCAGCGCTACCCGGATACGATCCTCTTCTTCCGCCTGGGCGACTTCTACGAGACGTTCGATGACGACGCGAAGCTCGTCGCGGGCGAACTGCAGATCACGCTGACCTCCAAGCCGATGGGAAAGGACCTGCGCGTGCCCCTCGCGGGCGTCCCCTACCACAGCATCGACGGGCACGTCGCGAAGCTGGTCGCGCGAGGCTACCGGGTTGCAATCTGCGAGCAGCTGGCCGACCCGGCGGAAGTGAAGGGAATCGTCCCGCGAGACGTGGTGCGCGTGGTGACTGCCGGGACGGTGACCTCGGACGCCTCGTTGGAAGCCGGCGCAGCGAACTACCTGGCGGCGCTCGCTGTCCGGAAAGGGGTCGCGGCGGCGGCACTTGCCGACATCACGACCGGCGAAGTCCGGCTTGTGCAGGGCTCGGAAGCTCCGCTTGAGCTGCTCCGCAGCGCGCCCTCCGAGCTGCTCGTTGAGCCGGACGAACAGCTTCCGGCCGGGCTAAAGGCGAACGTCGTGACCCGCCTGCCGCTGAGCGACTTCGCCGTCCAGGCGGAGCTCGCCCGGCAGTTCGGCGACCACGCGGTTGATGCGCTGGTTGAAGGGCCCGCGGAAGCAGCCGCGCTCGCCCAGCTCGTCTCGTATCTGCGCGAAACCTATGCTGCGGCGCTCGGCTCGTTGCAGCGCATCCGCCGCGTGGCTGCCGCCGGCATCCTCACGATCGACGAGCGGACGCTGCGGAACCTGGACGTGCTGCCCCAGCAGGGGCGCGAATCGTCGCTCATCGGCGTCCTCAACCGCTGCCGCTCGGCCATGGGCAGCCGCCTCCTGCGCGCCTGGCTTAGCCACCCCCTGCGCGACAAGGACGAACTCGAAGCGCGCTACGACGCCGTTGCCTGGGCCGTGGGCCACCCTATCGAACGCGAGCAGTGCCAGGCGGTCCTTCGAGGGATGGCTGACATCGGCCGGTTGGCGGGGCGGGTTGGCGCCAGGTCAGCCGGGCCGCGTGACCTCGCCGGGCTGCGGCAGGGCCTGCGCGCGGTGCTGGACCTGGGCGCGCAGCTCGCCCGCACGGACGCAGCGCCGCTCATCGCCAAAGCGACCGCCGCGCTCGCCGGGGCCGCCGAGCCGTTGCTCTCGCTGGATGCCGCGCTTGATGACGACCCGCCGCCAACCTTCGACGAGGGCGGCGTCATCCGCCCCGGATTCACGCCGGAAATCGACTCCCTTCGCGGTCTCACGCGAGACGCCCGCGGCTTCCTTCTCGGCCTGGAGCGGCTGGAGCGCGAGCGGACCGGGATCAAGTCGTTGAAGGTGGGGCACAACAAGGTCTTTGGCTACTACATCGAAATCAGCGCTTCGAACGCGGGCGCCGTGCCGGAGCACTACCAGCGCCGCCAGACTCTCGTCGGGGCCGAGCGCTACGTGACGGAGGAGTTGAAGGAGCACGAGTCTCGCCTGGTCGGTGCGCGCGACCGGCTGGTGGAGCTTGAGCGGCTCGCCTTCACGCAACTCGTGGAGACGCTCGCCGCCCACCTGGCCCAGCTCCAGGGCGTCGCCGAGGCGGTGGCGACCGTGGACCTCGTCCTCGCGCTGGGGGAAGTGGCTTCGGAGCGCGCCTACGTGCGCCCCACCATCGGCGCCGAGCGGGTCCGGATCGTCGATGGGCGCCACCCGGTGGTGGAAGCCGCGGAAGGCCACGGCCGGTTCGTGCCGAACGATTGCCTGATGGACGGGGACTGCCAGGTGATGCTGCTCACTGGCCCGAACATGGCGGGCAAGTCGACCTTCCTCCGGCAGGTTGCGCTGATCGCCCTGATGGCCCAGGCCGGCTCCTTCGTCCCGGCGGCCGAGGCTGAACTGCCGCTCTTCGACCGCATCTTCACCCGTATCGGCGCCCAGGACGACCTCGCGGCCGGTCAGTCCACGTTCATGGTGGAGATGGTGGAGACGGCCCAGATCCTCCACCAGGCGACGCCGGACTCGCTCATCATCCTCGACGAAGTGGGCCGGGGGACAAGCACCTTCGACGGCATGGCGATCGCGCGGGCGGTCGTTGAGTTCGTCCACAACCGCAAGGAAGTGGCGGCGCGCACACTCTTCGCGACGCACTACCACGAACTCACCAGCCTCGCCGACGTGTTGCCGCGCGTGCGAAACGCCCACGTCTCCGTGCGCGAGGAGGGGGGCGAGGTGGTGTTCGAGCACCGCATCGTCCCCGGCCCCAGCGATCGCAGCTACGGCATCCACGTGGCGAGGTTGGCCGGCCTGCCAGGGGCGGTGATCAACCGCGCCGAGCACCTCCTGGCCGAGTTCGAAGCCCGCTCGGACGGCCTCCACCCTCACCGCACGGGCAACGGCCACGTCCGGCAACCGGCGCTCTTCGGTGGTCCTTCACCGGTGGAAGAGGCGCTCGCGAAGCTGGACGTGGACGGCCTGACGCCGATCGAGGCGATCCAGAAGCTGTATGAGCTTCGGGCGCTGATCGCGCCCGAAGCAGGCATGAGGAAAAAGGCATGAGGCATGAGAGGCCCGCCCCTCCCTCCCGGGCCCCCTCGGCCCCGGCTCGCCCGGCGAAGCCCTCGGACAGTCCGGACCTGAATCCAAAATCCAAGATCCAAAATCCAAAATCGATCCAGATCCTGCCGCCGGAGGTGGCGGCCCGGATTGCCGCTGGCGAAGTCATCGAGCGGCCGGTTTCGGTGGTGCGCGAACTGCTGGATAACGCCATTGATGCGGGGGCGACGCGGATTAGCCTTGAGATCGAAGAAGGCGGGGTGAGCCTGATCCGCGTCACGGACGACGGCCGGGGTATCCCGCCGGAGCAGATTGAACTCGCCTTCGAACGCCACGCAACCAGCAAGATCGAAGCAGTCAGCGACCTTGGCCATGTGCGCACCCTCGGCTTCCGGGGGGAGGCGCTGCCTTCCATCGCTTCCGCTGCCGATGTGGAGATCATCACCCGCGCCGCCAGTGAGCCGGTTGGCGTGATGGCGGTGCTGGTGGATGCGCGCGTGGTCCGGCGGGCCGCCCGTCCCGCGCCCGTGGGCACCAGCTTCGCCGTCCGCGACCTCTTCGCCCGGCTGCCGGCGCGGCGCAAGTTCCTCGCCACCATCGCGGCGGAGACGCGCCAGGTGACGGTGCTCGCCTCGCACTACGCCCTCGCCTACCCGGGGATCGCGTTCCAGTTCAGTTCCGGCGGGCGGCGGGCCCTTACCACCAGCGGAGACGGCGACCTTCGCCACGCCTTCGCGGCGGTTTACGGAGCGGAGGTCGCTTCAGTGATGCTCGATGTGGACCACGAAGAGGAGGGTGTGCGGGTGACGGGGCTCGCCGGGCCGCCATCGCAGAACCGCGGCAACCGCGCGGCCATTTCGATTTTCGTGAACGGGCGCTGGGTGCAGAGCCGCCCGCTCACCTTCGCTGTTGTCGATGCCTACCAGTCGCAGTTGCCGGTTGGGCGCCACCCGGTGGCCGCGCTCGCCGTTTCGATCGGCGATGAGGACGTGGATGTGAACGTCCACCCGGCGAAGGCGGAAGTGCGCTTCCGCGATGAGCGGACGGTTGGCCGGGTTGTGCGCCGGGCGGTGGGGATGGCACTCGATGGCGCGCGCGTGGTCTCGTGGTTTGAACCACAAGCCGAGGGGCGGGATCCAGCCGAGGATGGATCTTCGCAGGCACCTTCGCTGGAGCCAGGTGAGGCGCGGACCGGACAGCGCCTCAGCCTCCGGCTCGCGCCCCAGACGGTCCAGGGGCGAATGGAGATGTCTCGGGCCGCCGCGCAGACACCTTCTGCCCAACCCGCCCATCGCGACCTCCTGCCGCTGCTGCGCGTGGTCGGGCAGATGGGCGGGACGTACATCGTGGCGGAAGGGCCCGACGGGATGTATCTGCTGGATCAGCACGCCGCCCACGAGCGCGTGATGTACGACCGCCTGGTCCAGCGGCGGGACTCAGAAGGGGCACGGCCATCGCAGCCGCTGCTCGAACCGCTGGTGGCCGAGCTCGACCCCGTGCAGGCGGCCGTGCTCGCCGAGCACCGTGACCACCTTGCCAGCCTTGGCCTGGATGCCGAACCGTTCGGCGACAACGCCTACCTGGTGCGGGCCATCCCTGCGGGCATCGGCGGGACCGATGTGGTGAGCGAGTTGCGGGCCGTGTTGGACCAGCTTGGCGGCGAGAGGCGCGTGAGCGACCCGTTCCGGCGGGCGGCGGCAACGGTCGCGTGTCACAGCAGCGTGCGCGCGGGCATGGCGCTGGCGATGGACGAAATGCGCCGCCTGGTCGAGGACCTCGAACGCACGGCATCCCCGCGCACCTGCCCCCACGGGCGGCCGACGCTGGTGCACGTGGGCACTGAGTTGATTGAGCGGCAGTTCGGGCGGCGGTGAATCGGAGCCGCGACCGTCAGAGAGCGGTTGGGAGGATTCCTGCCATCTGACCTAGAATCACTCGAACGCTCGCCTCGGCATGGACGCGACGTGTGGTAACCGCTCTCTTACGGTCGCGGCTCCGATTCGATACGGTGGCGGTCATTGAGCTGGTTGCGGGATGGTGCTGGCATATGTCAGAGCGGCTACCACGTCCTCACGTTCAAGTTCGGGGTAGGCCTCAAGTACGCGCTCAATCGTGTAGCCGCCCGCGAGCATACCGAGGATGTTCCGGACCATGATCCGCGTTCCGCGGATGCAGGGTTTGCCGCTACAGATCGCGGGGTCAGAAACGATGCGTTCGTCCATGCGGACAGTATACGGCGGTCGCCAAGCCCCCTGCGGAGCGGCCCTATCCCTGGAGCTTTTGCCACTCCAGGAGGCGGGCGAGGGCGTGGCCGGCGCGGGCGATGGTTGGGTAGGTGGCAAGGCCGTTGTGCCAGCAGAGGGCCTGGAACTGCTCGGCCTGTTCGAACGCTTCGGCGCTGACGGATGGCCGGATGGCGACGACGACTGGTTTGCCGCCTTCTTCCTGCACCTTGCGCAGGGTCGCCACCTGGCGCTCCATCCGTCCGCGGACGTCCACCTGGCGAGCCATGGGGCCGCCGCCGAAACTGGTGTGGTAGAGGAGGACATCGATGTTCGGAGCCTTGGCGCAGGGCATGAGCGTGGCTTCGAAGCCGGTGTCTTCCCAGAGACTGGTGGTGTCGATCGGGTTGCGGACACTCGTCCCCGCCTCGTGCGTGACTTTTGCGAGTTCCGCCTGCGTCTCTGGAAGGAGCGGCGGCACCTGCAGGCCGGCGGCGTCCAGGTCGTCGGCCGCGAGGACGCTCGCGCCGCCTCCTCCGCCGACCACGACAACGTTCGGCCCGCCCAGGCGCTTTACGAAGCGGAAGGTCACCGCAATGTCCACCAGTTCTTCCATGCTCTCGACGCGGAGGGCGCCGGCCTGCTTGCAGAGGCCGTCAAACACCTGGAGCGAGCCCGCCAGCGACGCGGTGTGTGAGTTTGCCGCGCGGGAGCCTGCCTCGGTCCGGCCGCTCTTGAGGATGGCGAGGGGCTTGGTCTTGCCCGCGCGGCGGATGGCCGTGGCAAGACGGGGGCCGTCCTGGATGCCTTCGAGGTAGGCGACGATGATCTCGGTCTCCGGGTCGTCCGTCAGGTAATCGATGAAATCCGCCGCGTTGAGGTCGGCGCCGTTGCCAAAACTGATGATCTTGGAAGCGCGGATGCCGCGGGGCACGGCGTAGCGAATGAATTCGCCCGCGTTCATGCCGGACTGGGAGACCATGCCGACCGGTCCCGCTTCGGGGATCTGGCCCTGCATCATGGCGAGGCGGGCGCCAGGGACGTAGAGGCCCATGCAGTTCGGGCCGATCATGCGGATCCCGGCTTCGCGCGCCCGCGCCACCACGGCCTGCTCCATCTTCGCTTTCTCGGCATCGCCGGTTTCGGTGAAGCCCGCGGTGAAAAGGTGGAGGACTTTCACGCCCTTGGCGATGCAGTCTTCGAGCAGTTGGGGGACGACGCGGGCGTTCACCGATGAAATGACGTAGTCGACTTCGTCCGGGATGTCCCGGAGCGACTTGTAGCACTTCAGCCCGCGGATCGCCGTTGCTGTTGGGTGGATCAGGAAGATGGGCCCGCGGAAGCCGATCTCTTGCAGAGAAGCGACGAAGCCGCCGCCGCCGAAGCCGGTGCCCTCCTTCGCCGACACGCCCGCTATGGCGATCGATTTCGGGTGAAAAACGTAGTCAAGCTTGGGCACGGTCAGCTCAGCAGCGGTCACAGTCGCTTCTCCAGGACGTGGTTCGTCGCGCACAGGGATCGCCGGGTCAAGGCGCTCCCCCCGGCGCCCCTGAGCTTACCAGAGCCGCGCGTTTCCGGCTTCTCGGCGGTGTCTTGCCTTTTCGAGCCTGTTACCGGGCCCTCAACTATGCTGGACGGACCGGGGAGGGCCGCAGGCCGCGCATCATGGCAATCCTATCCAGACTCGCAGGCGTGGCGTTCATCGTCGCCATCCCCATCTTCCTTGTGACGGCGAACGTCCGTTTTTTCGCGACCGAGACGCGCTTTTACGAGCGCGGCTTTCGCAAGTACGGGGCCGAGGAAGCAACCGGCATTCCGCTCGACCAACTGGACCGCGCCGCGGGCGAAATCGTCAAGTATTTCGAAGACGACGCGGCAGCCCTGCGGATCATCGTCACCAAGGACGGCCAGGAAGTGTCGCTCTTCAGTACGCGTGAAATCGACCACATGCGCGACGTGAAGTCGCTGATGCGGCTCGTATTTCGCCTCAATGAATTCTCGCTTGCGTACATCCTGAGTTTCGTGGCGGCCGTCTACCTCTGGGCGAAGGAGCGGCCACTGCGGTCGCTCGCGCGGCAGGCGATGCTGGGGGTTGGCGTGGGCTTCGGGGCGCTGATCGTAGTTGGGGCCTTCGCCGTGACGGGGTTCGATGCGGCCTGGACGAAGTTCCACCAAATCGCTTTCAACAACGACCTCTGGCGGCTCGACCCTTCGCGCGACCACCTGATCCAGATGTTCCCGGAGGAGTTCTGGCAGGAGGCGACGTACCTGGTCGGTATCTTCACGCTCGCCGAGGCGGTCCTGATTGTGGCGCTGGCATCGACGTACCTGGTGCTGTCGCGGGGGCCAGCGAAGAGCAAAGAGCAAAGAGCGCAGAGCCGGGAACGCCAGGCGGAAGGCTGACGTCGCGTTGGGGGAGAGTGTGCTGCCTGGACTCAGCTTCGTGGCGGTGATGCTGGGCCCGGCTGTGGCGTCGGCGGTGTTCGCCGGCCGAGGGTCACAACTCAACGCGGCGATTGGGGCGGGCGCCGTATCCGCGCTCGTGGTCGCGGTCGTCACGTTCTCGCTGAACGCGGGCAACGGTGACTCGGGTACCATCCTGGCACTTGTGGCGGCTACCACGATGGGCATCGTCTCGTTCGGCCTGGCCTCCGTGGCGGCGTTGACGGCGTTCGGGCTGCGAAGCCGCGACGGACGGCGGAAGGCTTAATTCGAACAGGCGCAGCCGCCGCCACCACCGCAGCAGCCGCCGCCGGCCGGCATGGAGAACTCTTCGCCGGCCCCCGTGCGCGCCATGGCGAACGCTGTGATCGTCCGTTCGGCCCGGTGGCCCTTCGTGCATGTGGTGGCAACGCCCGCCTGGGACATCGGCTTGCGTTTTTCGAATTTGTCGCGGCAGGTGGGGCAGTAGTACTCGTAAATGGCCATGGGGAGAGTATAGCGGAGGCACGAGGCATGAGGCATGAGGCATGAGGCACGAGGCATGAGGAATGAGGAATGAGGAATGAGGAATGAGGAATGAGGAATGAGGAATGAGACCTCGCGCTAGGCGGCGCGGTGGCCGCGGCGGCGGCGAGTGCGGGTTGCGGGCACTTCGCGGCGCTCCTCGGCGGCGGCGGCTTCCACTTCGGCTGCGATTTCCGGCAGCTCGGGGGCGGCCACTTCCACGATGACATCTGGTTCTTCCGTGACGGCAGCGGCGGGTTCGCTGAGAGCCGGGAGCCCGAGAGGCTGGCCGGAGAGGACGGCGCGGGTGATATCGTTTGCCGGTTCTACCCAATGGGCACTGTCGTCCCGGTGGAGGGAGACGAGGTTGAGCAGAGCCCGCCACCAGCGGAGGAGTAAGGGCATAAGGTGTAGACAATAACCCGCCTGTCCACCGAAGGGCAACTTCGGCCTCAGGGTTTCGCCTCGCCCGCGGCAGAGAGAAAGCGCAGGACCACCTCGTTCCATTCGGCGGCGCGTTCGAAGTAGGCGGAGTGGCCGGCGCCCTTGATTTCGTGGAACGCGGCGCCCGGGATGAGGGCCTGGGCTTCGCGGATCATCTCCGGTGAGGTGATGAGGTCGTGTTCGCCGACGACGAAGAGGACGGGGACGCCGAGGTTGCCGATGCCTTCGTGCATGCTCCCACGGTAGGTGGCCGGGGGGCGGCCGAGGAAGCCCCGTGGGCGCGGCGGGTTGAGGGCGTTGATCTGGCGGTAGAGGAGAGCGAGGCCGGGGTTTTCGACTTCGAACGGCTTGGCAAGGGCGTGCTCCCGCAGGCCGCCTTTGCCCCGCTCGTCCTTCAGTTCATCCTGAAGTTCACGCACGCGGTCGTTGGTTGAACCGGCGGTGGTGCCGCAGAGGACGAGGGAGCGGGCTCTGTGCGGTGCAAGCCGGGTGAGCCCGGCGACGGCGCGCCCGCCCATCGATTGGGCGACGACATGCGCCCGTCCGATGCCGAGATGCTCCATGAGGGCGACGAGGTCCGTGCCGAGGGAGAAGCGGCCGACGGCCATCTCTCCACGGGAGAGCCCCCAGCCGCGCGCGTCGTAGACGGTGCAGCGGTAGTGGCGGGCGAAGACGTTGACCTGTTGCCACCAGGAGAGGTGGTTACCGCCCGCCCCGTGGAGGAAGACGACGTCATCCCCTTTGCCGTGCTGTTCGTAATAGATGCGGGCGGCGTTGACCGTGGCGTAGGGCACGGGGGCAGTTTACAGGAATAGGGAATGAGGAATGAGGCGCGGGGCACGAGGCACGGGGGGAGCGAACTGCTAATACGGGTAGGTGTACGGAGGCTCATCGGGAGGAATGACGGGGGGCGCCGGGGCTGTTGGGCTGGGCGATGGCAGCGGCCGGGCGGCTGCAGCAGAATTCGCGGCGAGTCCCGCGAGGATGAGGCGATTCGGGAGGTTGGCGGCGGCTCTCGCTGAGTCCCCACTGGCGCCAACGGCGGCAAGGAGCGTCCCGCCCGCGAAGAGGATCAGCACGCCCAGGGGCAGGAACCCTGTTGACCAGACACGGCGCATATCAACAGTACGGGGCAGGGGCGCGCCCGGATTGCCCCGTGGTATGCTCTGTGCCGATGGATCCACGTGCCGTCGGCATCTTCGATTCCGGTGCCGGTGGGTTGAGCGTGCTGGGCTACTTCCGCGGTTTCGCGCCGCGCGAGCGCGTCGTCTACTTCGCCGATACGGCTTACTTCCCGTACGGACCGCGGCCTGCCGCGGAGGTGCGCAAGCGCTCGTTCGCCGTCACCAACCGGCTCCTGGCGAGCGGCGTGAAGCTGATCATCGTGGCCTGCAACACGGCCTCCGCGGCGGCGATCGAAGACCTGCGGGGGGCGTTCCCGGTGCCCTTCGTTGGGATGGTGCCCGGCGTGAAGCCCGCCGCGAGTTCATCGAAGAGCGGGCGCGTGGCCATCCTCGCCACGCCGGGGACGCTCGACGGGGAGCTGTACGCGCGGGTGGTCGAGGAGTTCGGCGGGCGGGCGGCGATAACGAGCGTGGCGGGCACGGGGCTGGCCGAACTCGTGGAGCGTGGAGACGCTGGCACCCCGTCCGCACAGGCTGCTGTGCGGGGGGCGCTGGGCCCGGCAATAGCGGCCGGCGCGGACACGGTTGTACTGGGCTGCACGCACTACCATTTCCTCACCGCAGACATCCTCGCGGAGTTCCCCGGCGTTTCCATAATCGATACCAGCCAAGCGGTGGCGCGGCGGGCCGTCCAGGTGCTTTCGGAGGCGGACGCGCTCGCGCCGGCATCCCAGGAGGGCGAATTGGACCTGATCGTCAGCGGAGACCGCAAGCAGTTCCGCCGGACGATGGCCCGGCTCGGCTTCGCACCAGCAGCAGTGGAGGCAACGTGATGACCTACTTCGAGCGCCTTGGAGCGCGCAGCCGTCAGGTGAACTCGCTCGTCTGCGTGGGGCTTGACCCGGACTTTAAGCGACATAAGGCCGGTGAGATCGCCGCCTACAACCGCGCTATCATCGAGGCGACCGCGCCCTACGCAGCCTGCTTTAAGCCGAACATCGCCTTCTACGAGCAGTTCGGGCTGGATGGGCTGCGCGCGCTCGAAAAGACGTTGGAGGCGATACCTGCTGGCATCCCGGTCATCGGCGACGTCAAGCGCGGCGACATGGGCAACACAGCGGAGGCGTACGCCCGGGCGATGTTCGAACACTGGCGCTTTGACGCGGTCACGGTGAACGGCTACCAGGGTCTGGACGCTGTCGCGCCGTTCCTCGCTTACGAAGGGAAGGGTGTTTACGTCCTCTGCCGTACGTCGAACGAATCATCGCGCGAGTTCCAGGAGCTGCGGCTGGAAAACGGCCGCCAGCTCTTTGAAGAGATGGCGCTCACCGCAACCTCATGGTCGCCGGACGTGGGCCTGGTGGTGGGCGCGACGGCGCCGGCGGAGCTGGCGCGGGTGTGCGAACTCGTCCCATGGGCATCGCTGCTGATCCCGGGTGTTGGCGCCCAGGGCGGGAAGCCGGAGGAGGTCATCGCTGTCGCCGGCTACCGGCCGGGGTTGATGGTTGTGAACGCCTCCCGCTCGGTGATGTACGCCAGCTCGGGGCCAGATTTCGCCGAAGCTGCGGGACGGGCGGCGAAGCAGTTGCGCGACGACCTGGCCGGCGCGCCGTTGCCCGCGTGAGTCGCGAAATCGCCGCCGGGCAGGTGTACCGGATGCGGCGGCAGCACCCCTGCGGAGGGTGGGAATGGCGGGTCTTCCGCACGGGAGCGGATATCGGCATGGAGTGCCTCACCTGCCAGCGCCGGGTGATGCTGGAACGCCGGGTCTTCGAATCGCGGGTGAAGGTGCTCGTGCGGAGCGGCGATGCCTGAGCTTCCCACGCCGGTTGGGCATCCGGCGCGGCTGCCGCTCCTGCAGCAGCGGCCGTTCCGGATGCTCAGCTTCAGCCGCTTTTCATCGCGCCTTGCCCAGAATGCGCTGAACTTTGCTCTCGTCCTCCTGATCGTTGACGAGACGGGCAAGGCGCTTCTCAGCTCGCTCCTGGTGCTTGCGCTGGTAGTCCCGGCGACGGTCGCGGGCATCGTCGCGGGGACGGCGGCGGATGTCCTCCCCAAGCGGCTGCTGGTCGTCCTCGGGGACCTCCTGCGGGCGGGGATCTGCATCCTTTTTATCCAGGGCTCCGGGAGCGTGGCGACGTACTACATCGTGGCGGTGGCGCTGGCGACGGTCAGCCAGTTCGCCACCTCGGCCGAAGGCGCGATCCTGCCCGCCGTGGTTGACCGGGCGGACCTGGCGCGGGCGAACGCCATTGGCCATGCCGTAGGCGGCGGGGCCCAGCTTGCGGGGCTGGGGATCCTGACACCGGTGGCTTTGCGGCTGCTGGACAGCTCGGACATCCTCTTCGCGATCTCCGCCGGACTGTTTGTCCTCGCGGCCGGGCAGGCGGTGTTCATCGGGAGCACGCGCGGGGCGCCGCGCCTGGAGGTGGGCGGGCGCGCCGGAGGCGCCTGGTGGTTGACTGGCTGGCGGGCGATGCGCGCCGACACCGCGGTCATGCACGCGGCGATCGAACTGACGATGCTCTCGACGGCGCTGATCATTTTGGGCGGGCTGATCCCGAAGTTCATCGAGGATGTCCTCGGTCTGCCAGTTGACGTCGGCGCGCTGATCCTCACGCCGGCCGCGGTGGGCGTCGTCCTCGGCCTGCGCGTCGCCAGCTTCCTCGCCCACCGGATCCCCCATTCGCTCTTGAGCAGCGTTGGTTTCGGGACGTTTGTGGGGTTGCTGGGGCTGCTCTCCTTTGTAAACCAGGAGTCCGACTTCCTCAGCGGCTACGGCGTCTTTTCGTGGCTGGGGAGCATCCAGCTCGGCAGTTTCGACGGCGGCGGGTTGTTGGCGATGATATTGATGCTGCCGCTCGGCTTTTCCTATGCGCTGGTTTCGGTGGCGGGCCAGACGGTGATGAACGACCGGGTGGCGCTGCACCTTCAGGGCCGGGTCGGCTCAACCCAGGCGGCGATGGCGGCGCTCACGTCGTCCATCCCGGTCGTGGCCGCGGGCTGGTTAAGCGACGCCGTTGGTGTCCAGCCGGTGATGGCGCTGGTTGCGCTGTTGATCGGGGTCGCGGCGGTGGCCGCCATCCGCGAGCCGCGCTGGCTGGCGCCCGCGCCGGCCCGCGCGGGTGAGGTTCATTGACCCCCCGATCAGGCCAGTCCTATCATCGAAGGAGAGCCGTCTGTGCTCTCGGGAGTACGCGCGTGAAGGAACTGAGCATTGAGAGCATCCGCCTCAGCCTCATGAACTACCAGCGCGTGGTGATCCTCCGGGAGAAGGAGTCGGACCGCTATCTCCCGATCTGGATCGGGCCGGCTGAGGCGGACGCTATCGCCGTGCGGCTGCAGGATGTTTCAGTGGCCCGGCCGCTGACTCATGACCTGCTGCGGAACATGATCGAACAGCTCGGGGGGCGCGTGGCCTATATCGTGGTGAGCGACCTTTCGAACGACACCTTCTTCGCGCGCATCGTCCTGGATGTGAACGGGGAAACGGTGGAAGTGGATTCGCGGCCGTCCGACGCGATCGCGCTGGCGGTGCGCGTGGATGCCCCGATCTACGCCGAAGATTCTGTCCTGGACCGAGCCGGCGTGGTGCTGGACGAAGACGGGCAGCCGCGGGAAGCGGTTGGCCCCGACGGCGAGCCGCGGAAGCTGGACCCGGCTGAACTGGAGCGCCTTGGGGCGTTCAAGGACTTCATTGAAGGGCTGGACCTGGACGACTTCGACGAGCGAAAGGTGTAGCTGTTTCAGCCGCGGGATTGGCCTGAGTTTCGGTTGCGCATTGCTTCACAAGCAGACTAAGATGCTCGGGGTCTGGAGTCCGGGCACCGGGGAGGCGAGCTTGGGCAGCTGGGTTGCTCCAACTGCTCAGTTACTCGGGGCGGGGTGGTTTTTTGCGACCGCCATAATCCTCGGTGTTGTCCTTGGCCGTTGGGCCGATGGGAAGACCGGTCTTGAGCCCACATTCACGTTGATCGGAATCTTCCTCGGCCTTGCCGTTGCGCTCATCGGTGGCATCCGCATGTTGCAGCCGCTGATGAACCGGCCGGGTAACGAAGACTCGGAGCAGTAGTTGAAGCTGGTCTATATCGTCGGTGGCATCGTCGTCGTCCTCGGATGGCTTGCGATCGGCTTGCTGGTTGCCCAGGGCCCGCAGCCGGAGATCGTGGTGCCGGCCGAAACGATCACCACGGTTGGGCCGCTGAACCTGACGAACACGCTCATCACCGCCTGGATTGTGATGGCCTTTTTGGTGGTCGTCTCGCTCCTGGCGACGCGCTCAATGAAGCTCATCCCTTCCGGGCTGCAGAACTTCATCGAGTCCGTGATCGCTTTCCTGTACGGGCAGGTGGAGGACATCGCGGGGGCGAAGAATGCGCCCAGGTTCTTCATGGTGATCGCGACGTTCTTCCTCTTCATCATCGCGAGCAACTGGTTTGGCCTCTTCCCGATCTTCAACGCCATCGGCAAGACGGAGGACGTAGGGTTCGAGGTCTTCCATGAGCTTTCCGCCGCCGACCCGGAAAAGCTGAAGCTGAAGGACGGCGTCTACGAAGAAGACCACAAGTTCGCCGGGACGAAGATGGAGAAGTCGGGCGGGATGGCGATCATCAAGCCGGGCGCCAAGGCGATTGACTTCGAAGTTAAGGCCGGGATGAACCCGGGCCAGGCGATGGACAGCTACACGGTGTTCCTCGCCCACGCCTTCGCCGGTCTGGAGGCTTCGGAAGAAGAGATCGCCCAACCAGCGGCGGAGCTCGTGAGGCAGGCGCGCGAGGCGCTGGCTGCCGAGGAGAAGGCGCCGAAGCTGCTCGTAGTCGAGGGGCACGGCGACGGGTCGGCCGGAGAGCACGGCGTGGCGAGCGCGGCGCTGGGAGATACGGTAACCGGTATCGATTTCTCGAAGAGCAAGCGTTTCGCGCTTGTCATCCCCTTCTTTCGCGGCGTCTACAGCGACCTGAACAACACACTGGCGCTTGGTATCTGCTCGTTCTTGATCGTCGAGTTCTGGGGCTTCCAGGCGCTTGGCTTTGGTTACCTGAGGAAGTTCTTCAACTTCTCAAGCCCGATCGCCGCGTTCGTAGGACTGCTGGAGCTGCTTTCGGAGTTTATCCGGATGATCAGCTTCGCCTTCCGGCTTTTCGGGAACATTTTTGCCGGAGAAGTACTGGTGTTAATGCTGACATTCCTGATGCCGTTCCTGTTCGTGGACATCATCTACGGGCTGGAACTGTTCGTCGGGTTTATCCAGGCGGCAGTGTTCGCGCTGCTGACGCTCGTCTTCGCGACCATGGCCGTGGAACACCACGGCGATGAGGAGCATCACGACGGGCACGACGGGGGCACGGCGGACGCCCACCACATCCCAGGAGCTGCACAGGCGGAGTAAAACCGAAGCCTGTTCACAGTCAACTCAGAATCGCGCCGGGCATTACGGACGCAACGGAGGGCCAGCACAGTCATGGACATTCTTCTTTCGATCCTCTTCTTGTTCACGGAGAACACCGACGTCGGTAAAGCGATTGGCGCGGGCATCGCGATGGGCCTGGGCGGCATTGGGCCGGCCATCGCCATCGGCATGCTCGTTGGCAAGGCGATGGAAGCCCTGGGGCGCAACCCCGAGGCTCGGGCATCGATCCAGACGAACATGATCCTTGGCGTGGCGTTCGCGGAAGCCATCGGCATTTACGCCCTGCTTACCGCGCTCATCATCGCCTTCGTCATTTAATCAGACCGCAGAACGGAGTCCCCGCATGGACAAGGCAGTCGAAGCACTCGGACTGAACCTGCCCCAGCTCATCGCGCAGATGGCGAACTTCTTCGTCCTGCTCCTCCTTCTTCGCCTGACGCTCTATAAGCCGATCCTCAAGATGTTGGCGGAGCGCAAGGAGAAGATCGCGGAGGGGCTGAACGCGGCGGAGATCGCGCGCGCTGAAGCGGCCGCTGCCCAGGCGAACATCCAGGCGCAGCTCGATGTTGCCCGCAAAGAGGGCCAGGAGATCGTGGCCGGCGCGCAGACGATCGCCACGCGCATCCAGTCGGAAGCGCGCGAACAATCCGCCCGCGACCGCGAGGCGGCGCTGGAACGTGCCCGCACCGAGATCCAGCTTGAACGGGACCGCGCCGTTGCGGTGCTTCGGGGCGAGTTCGCCGCCATCACCGTCTCGGCTGCCGAGAAGGTGATCAACCAGTCCCTCGACCGGCAGGCTCACCAGCGGATCATCGATGAGACGCTGGCCGAGTCTTCGTTTAGCGGGCAGTAGCAATGGCAGACGTCCAGGCGGCTAAACGGTACGCGCAGGCGGCTTTCCAGATAGCGACCGCGACCCCGGGCGCCAGCCTGGACCAGTGGCGTGCGGAGCTGCGGGAAATCGCCGAGGTGCTCAGCGATTCGGCCGCTTCTGGCCTCCTCGCCGACAGGAAAGTGCCGGTCGCCTCGCGGGTGGCGATGGTGGAGCGGATGCTGGACCTTTCGCCGCTGGCCCTCAACCTGGCGAGGCTCCTTGTGAGCAAGGGCCGCTCGCAGGATGCCCGCGCCGTGTCGGACGCCTTCAACAGGATGGCGGATGACTACGAGGGCATCGCCCATGCGAGCGTGACGACAGCGGTAGAACTTACGCCGGAGCAGCTTTCGGCCATCGAGCAGCAGCTCAGCAGCAGCCTTGGGAAGCGGGTCCGTGCGGTTGGCGCGGTGGACCCGGCCATCATCGGCGGCCTCGTCGTCCGGGTGGGCGACAAACTGGTAGACGGCAGCGTCCGGACCCGCCTCAAGCGGCTCCGGCGTGAACTTGAAGGCGTGCGCTAAGTGCGTGACGCGGTGAACGGACGAGAGAGGAAGGGCCACTATGGCAGTACGCGCTGAAGAGATCGCCTCCATCCTGCGCGAGCAGATCGAGGGGTTCGGTACCAGTGTCACCGCGACCGACGTTGGCACGGTCATTGAAGCCGGGGACGGCGTAGCCCGCGTACACGGGCTCTCAGGCGCGATGTACTCGGAGCTGCTCGAGTTCGCCAACGGGAGCATGGGCATCGCCCTCAACCTGGAAGAGGAGTCGGTTTCGGCCGTTGTCCTCGGCGGTTACGAGGACATTAAAGAGGGCGACGAGGTGCGGTCCACGGGCCGGATCATCGAAGTGCCCGTCGGTGACGCCCTCATTGGCCGGGTGGTGGACCCCCTGGGCAACCCGATCGACGGCAAAGGCCCGATTAACACGACGAAGACTCGCCCGATCGAGCGCATCGCCCCCGGCGTGACCCTCCGCAAGAGCGTCAACCAGCCCGTCCAGACCGGGATCAAGACGATCGACGCGATGTTCCCCGTGGGCCGCGGCCAGCGCGAGCTGATCATCGGCGACCGCTCGACGGGCAAGAGCGCCATCGCCATCGACACGATCATCAACCAGAAGGGCGGCGACCTGATCTGCATCTACGTCGCCATCGGCCAGAAGGCCGGTAAGGTGGCCCAGGTCGTCGGCCTGCTCGAAGAAGCGGGTGCGATGGAGCACACGATCGTCGTCGCCGCGAACGCTTCTGACGCTGCCGCGATGCAGTACCTGGCGCCGTACGCCGGGTGCACGATGGGCGAGGAGATCATGGAGAGTGGGCGGGACGCGCTCATCGTCTATGACGACCTGAGCAAGCACGCCTGGGCCTACCGCGAAATTTCCCTCCTGCTTCGCCGGCCGCCGGGACGCGAAGCCTACCCTGGCGACATCTTCTACCTGCACAGCCGCCTCCTCGAACGGGCCGCGAAGTTGGAGGCAGGCGGTTCGCTTTCCGCCCTGCCGATCATCGAAACCCAGGCGAACGACGTTTCGGCCTACATCCCGACGAACGTCATTTCGATCACGGACGGCCAGATCTACCTGGAATCGGACCTCTTCAACGCCGGTATCCGGCCCGCGATCAACGTTGGCCTTTCCGTGAGCCGCGTGGGTTCGGCGGCCCAGACGAAGGCGATGAAGTCCGTCTCCGGTGGCCTGAAGGGGGACATGGCCCAGTTCCGCGAACTGCAGGCCTTCGCCCAGTTCGGCACCAGCGACCTGGATGCAGCGACCCGGCGCCAGTTGGAACGCGGCCAGCGGGCGACCGAGGTGCTCAAGCAGGGGCAGTTCGCGCCGCTCAGCCTCGCGGAAGAGACCGCCGTTATCTTCTCCCTCACCCAGGGCCTGTTGGACGACGTGGCGGTGAACAAGGTGCGGGACTTCGAGGCCGGGCTGCGCAAGTTCATGGCCAGCAACCACCCGGAGATCATGGACGAAGTCACGCAGAACCCGGTGATGACGCCGGAGCTTTCGGACAAGCTGAAGGCGGCAATCGCCACGTTCAAGTCGACCGTGCCCTTCTAGGCCAGCAGCCGGGGGGCGGCCACTTCCGTTGCCGCCCCTGCCCTTTCGAACCAGCGCCCGTGGGGCGCGCCACACCAGCCAGACCGGGATAGCAACGAATGGCAACGATCCGCCAGCTCAAGCGCCGCATCACCAGCGTGAAGAACACCGCGAAGATTACGAACGCGCTTCAGCTCGTGGCTGCATCGAAGATGCGCCGCGCCCAGGACCGCGCGCTCCAGGCGCGGCCGTACGCGGAAAAGCTTCGCATCGTCCTCGCCGGCCTGGCGACCAGGGAGGGCGGCGACAACAGCGCGGTCCATCCCCTGCTCGTTTCGCGGCCGGTCAAGACCGTCGCGATGCTGCACGTGACGCCGGACCGGGGGCTTTGCGGCGGCCTGAACTCCAACATGAACCGCAGCGCGGGTACGTTCGTGGCCATGCAGCACGAGCCGGTCTCGGTGGTGGCGGTCGGCAAAAAGGGGCGCGACTTCTTCATCCGGGCCCACACGCACGTCACGGCGGAGTTCACGGACCTGGGCGATTACCCGACGCAGTCGGACACGCTTGGGATCTCGCGGGTGATCATGGATGACTACCTGCACGGTGTCGTGGACCGCGTGTACATCAGCTTCCCGGAGCTCGTTTCGACGGCGAACCAGCGGCCGACGATCCGGCAGCTCCTGCCGATTGAGCCGCCACAAATGGACAGTGCCGACGCCGCCGCGGAGTTCCGCCAGGGGTATATCTTCGAACCGTCACCGGACATCGTGCTCGCGAGGCTGCTGCCGCGGTACATTGAGATGCAGATCTACGAAGCGATCTTGCAGAATGCGGCCAGCTTCCAGTCCGCACAGATGGTCGCGATGAAGAACGCGACGGACAGCGCGAGGGACATCACGCGGGAACTGACGCTGACCTACAACAAGGCGCGCCAGGAACAGATTACGAAAGAACTACTCGACATCGTCGGCGGCGCGGCCGCCCTGGAGGACTAGGTTGGCTCGCTTTGCAGCAGTGATCTTCGACATGGACGGCGTCCTGGTGGACGGCGAGCCGCTGCATTTCCGGGCCGTCAACGAACTCCTGGCGACGGAAGGCAAAGCCATTTCCCTGGACGACTACAAGCCGTACATGGGCACGAAAACCGGTTGGGCGGACATGATCCGCGACTACGGCCTTTCGAAGCCACGTGAGCACTATTCCGAGATCTACCGGGAGATGATCCTGCAGAGCTACCGCGCGAACAGCGAGCCCCTGCCCGGCGCGGTGGAACTGGTTAGCGCCCTCAACCGGGCAGGGATGCGTCTTGGCCTCGCTTCGTCGTCCATCCTGCCGTGGGTTGAAGCCTGTTTGCAGCGCATCGGTCTGGGTGATGCCTTCGCGAGCGTGACGACCGGGACGGACGTTGAGCAGGGTAAGCCGGCGCCGGACATCTATCTGCTGGCGGCCGGGCGGCTCGGTGTTGACCCCACCCGCTGCCTGGCGTTCGAAGACGCCCCGGCGGGCATCCTCAGCGCGAAAGCAGCGGGGATGGAGTGCTGGGCGGTGCGCACGGAATACACTCGCGGCCTGGCGCTGCCGGACCCCCACCGCGAATTTGAGAGCCTCACTGAAGTCGTCCTGGACGAGATTGTGCGGGCGGCGGCATGAGCGCCCTCGTGCTGCGCAGCGACAGAGACGGCGTGGCGACGCTGACGCTCAACCGGCCGGAACAGCTCAACGCGCTGAGCCCGAGCCTGTTCGTTGAACTGCGGGCCCACATCGATGCGATTGCGGGCGAACTCGACACCATCGGTTGCGTCATCCTGCGCGGGGCCGGTAAGTCTTTTTCGGCGGGGAACGACATCAAGGCGATCCAGGCGGGCGAACGCGCCCCGTCGCCGCACCACCAGGCGGAGACTCTCGAAGCGATCGAGGCGTTGCCGCAACCGGTCATCGCGGCTGTCCAGGGGCACTGCTACACGGGCGCCCTGGAGCTTGTCCTCGCCTGCGACCTGCTCGTCGCGGCGGAATCGGCGCGGTTTGCGGACACGCACGGCAGGTGGGGGATGACGCCCACGTGGGGCATGAGCCAGCGCTTGCCGCGGCGGATCGGACCCGTGAGGGCGAAGCAGATGATGTTCACCGGCACCCCCATCAGCGGCGCCGAGGCGGTCACGCTCGGGCTGGCCAACGTCTGCATCGCGGACGCGGACCTTGAAGCCGAGACCAACCGGCTGGCGGCGGCGATCGTCGCCAACTCATGGCACACACTCCGGGCCGACAAGCGGCTCGTGAACGAAGGACAGCGTTACACCCTGGCGGACGCGCTGGACTTCGAGCGGAAAACCAGCCCGGGCGCAGGTCCGGATATGGCCGAGCGTCTCACCACGTTCGGTTCGAAGGGCCGGGCTTAACCCGGTACGATGCACCTGTTGGAGGTCCTGTTATGACTGTAGCCGCACCCGCCGAAGGACGTGTTGTCCAGATTATCGGCACCGTGCTTGATATCGAGTTCCCGCCGGACCATCTCCCGGCGGTTTACAACGCGGTCGACGTTATCCTCGACGACGGCTCGCACCTCGTGACCGAAGTGCAACAGCACCTCGGCAACAACTGGGTGCGCTGCCTGGCGATGGACTCGACGGACGGGCTCCGCCGCGACACGCGGGCGATCGATACGGGCGCTTCCGTCACCGTGCCGGTGGGCGAGCAGTCCCTGGGCCGCATGTTCAACGTGCTCGGCAACCCGATCGACAACCTCCCGCCGGCCGAGGGCCTGCGCTGGGGCATTCACCGTAAGCCGCCCGCCTTCGAGGAGCAGGAGACCACGCCGTCCGTCCTCGAGACCGGGATTAAGGTCATCGACCTCATCGCCCCGCTCGTCCGCGGCGGCAAGGTCGGTCTCTACGGTGGCGCCGGCGTTGGCAAGACGGTCGTCATCCAGGAGCTGATTTCGAACATCGCCCGCGAGCACGGCGGCTACTCCGTCTTCGCCGGCGTGGGCGAACGCTCGCGCGAAGGCAACGACCTCTGGCACGAGATGAAGGACTCGGGCGTGCTCCCGAAAATGGCCATGGTCTTCGGCCAGATGAACGAGCCGCCCGGCGTGCGCCTCCGCGTCGCCCTCACCGGCCTGACGATGGCCGAGTACTTCCGCGACGAGGAAGGGCGCGACGTCCTCTTCTTTGTGGACAACATCTATCGTTACACACTCGCCGGCATGGAAGTGTCGGCGCTTCTCGGGCGCATGCCTTCCGCCGTGGGCTACCAGCCGACGCTGGCGACGGAGATGGGCGACCTGGAAGAGCGCATCACCTCCACGAAGAAGGGCTCGATTACGTCGTTCCAGGCCATCTATGTGCCGGCGGACGACTACACGGACCCCGGCGTGGCGACCACCTTCGGCCACCTGGACTCAGTCGTGGCGCTCGAGCGAGCTCTCGCCGAACAGGCGCTGTTCCCGGCCATGGACCCCCTGACCTCGTTCTCGCGCGCTCTCGAGCCCCGCATCGTGGGCCAGGAGCACTACGATGTCGCGCGCGGCGTCCAGGGCGTGCTCCAGCGCTACCGCGACCTCCAGGACATCATCGCCATCCTGGGCATCGACGAGCTTTCCGACGACGACAAGCTGACGGTGGCGCGAGCGCGCAAGATCCAGCGCTTCCTCACGCAGCCGATGTTCGTGGCCGAGCAGTTCACGGGTGTCGCCGGCCAGTACGTCGCGATCCGTGAGACGGTCCGCGGCTTCCAGGAGATCCTGGACGGCAAGCACGACGGTTTGCCGGAGCAGGCGTTCTACATGGTTGGCAACATCGATATGGCCGTCGAACGCGGCCGCCAACTGGCCGAGGGCTAATCCCATGCCGCTGACGGTTGAAATCGTCACGGCGGACCGCGTCGTCCGCGTTGAGCAGGGCGTCGATGTCCTCATCGCGCCCGGCAGCGAAGGCCAACTGGCCATCCTGCCGAAGCACGCGGCGCTCATGACGACGCTCGACTACGGCGAGCTCGTCTTCAGGCGGGGCCAGGTCGAGGAGTCGTTCGCGATCACCGGCGGCTTCATGGAAGTGCGCAAGGACCGGGTGACGATCCTGGCGGACCAGGCCGAAGCGGCGGAAGAGATCGACCTTGCCCGCGCCGAAGCGGCCCGTGCCCGTGCCGAGGAGCGCATCAAGCGGGGCCGCGAGCAGAACGCCCGCGACGTGGATATGGCCCGCGCCCAGGCGGCGCTTCAGCGTTCGCTGCTCCGGCTCAGGGTGGTCCAGCGCCGCCGCCGGACGGATGGCCGCCCGCGGATGTAGGGGGGCCGGCAGAGGCACGGCCTTTTCCTCAGGGCCCCGCCGACATTGAATCGGTAGGCCCGCCTTGCTCCGCGTCCGCTAAGCCGAAGCTGACCAGGATTGCCAACCACTCCTCGCCGAGGGCGTTCTGGCGAGCCCAGCCCTCCGATTCCGGGTAGGTCTCCCGAACGCGGTCCAGAGTTTGGAGCATCCGTTGGTGCAGCGCCTGCATTTCGGGTGGCGGGCGGACTTCCCCCAACGCAGCGCGGAGCCGAGCGGCCATTGCGCGGCCTGAGGCGGCGATTTCCGCGATCGGCGGTGGGGCGTTCGCCGCTTCCACCGACAGCATTCGCCACACTGTGGCCCGGTACGCTTCCGCCGCTGTTCCCGGGTCGTCAGCCATCGCCATTCATCCTAAACACGCGGCTCGCCATGGAGGACAGCTCCGCGAGACATGGTCCTCCCCCGGGGGGCGAAAGTTACCGGGCGGACGGGGGACTGGCAAGCGGATCGGTGCTGGGGCGCTGAAGTGGCCACGGAGCCAGGCGCTGGCGAAGTACGATGTGGGCGGATGTGGAAGGCCTGGTGTGGGCTCGCTGGTCTTGTTGCCGCGCTGGCGGTCGCGGTCGCGGCGTTCGCGATCCCGTGGCTGATGTTCCCGGACGCCGAGCACGATGTTGATGCCGCGACGGTGCGGTACACCAAAGGCCAGGCGCGCCTATGGTCGTCAATCCCGCCCCTGAGGCTCCAGATCACGGCCATCGAGCCAGCGACTGCGCCGTATTCGCCAGCGGCCACGGCAACCCTGAAATGGCGCACGATTTTCGGCGTGCGGTGGGGCACGACGGTCATCGAATCCGGCCAATCCCGGCAAGAGTGGAATGAGGCGGCTGGCATGCGGGTGTGGGCAGCGTTCATCGCTGCCGAGATTGGGCTGTTGGTGTGGGCTGGGTGGTGCTTCTGGACGAGCCCGTAGTACACAGCTGTGAAACCGGCGTTCGTTGGTCCGGCCCTGCGCCCTCACCCCCCGACCCCCTCCCCTCCTTCCGCGGAAGGACGACGGGGAGGGGGAGCGGACCACCATTGGCAGATCCAGCATCAAGCGCCGAGCGTCCTGCTACGCGCGCCGGCGGCCGACCACCACGTACATTGGGTCGGAGCCGGGGCCGGGGCTGATGTTGAACGCGTCCGGATGCTCGAAGGCACCGCTGAGGCGGAAGTAGAGGCCAATCAGGTCCGCGTGTTCGCGGTCGCCGAGCGCGCGCCAGACGGCCACTGCTTTGGTCGGAAACAGCCGGTTGGAGTAGGCGACAGCGAATGGCGCGCCGGGCTTCAACACGCGGCCAACCTCGGCGAACACTTCCACCGGCTTCGTCAGGTACTGGACGGAGACTGAGACGATGGCCGCATCGAATACGCCGTCATCAAACGGAAGCTCCGGTTCGAGATTGAGGTTGTGGACAACGCGAGAGGTGAGCAGCGGGTTCTGCTCCAACTCGTGGGCATTCATCCCCAGCCCCGTCAGTCCCACCAGTGCCAGCGTCTCCGGCAGGTGCGAGACCCAGCTCGACATCAGGTCCAGGACGTTGCTGCCGGGCTTGATAAGCTGCCCGTAGAACTTCGACAGCGCTCCGATCGCGGCGTCATCGATGTGCGTGACGAGGCGTGGCTCAACGTAGAAGGTGGAGTCGTCTGATTCGTCTTCGCGGGCGAAGTGCTCGGGCCGCAGCGGGTTCTCTTCGGTCACGCGCCTGAAGCCGCGCCCGCTGTCTGCGTCAGGACGGCGTCGTAGAAGCGCGCACGGGGATGAGGCGTGAGAATCCCCTCCGGCATCCGCCCGGCGTGCGCCTGCTTGAAGGATTCGGACTGCGTCCAGGCGATGAAGGCGGCGCGGGATTCCCAGACGGAGTGCGAGATGTAGTCGCCGGGGTCGTCGCCCTTGAGGAGGGCGAACTGGACGAAGCCGGGGTTCTGGTCGAGGTGGCTTTCGCGCGTGCGCCAAACCTCTTCGAACTCCGCCGCGCGGTCCGGGTTCACCTGGAACTGGTTCATGGCAATAAACATCGGGTCCCCCACCGAGTTGATGGGGACAGCATACCGAAGTTGAGCGGGTCGTTGCGGAGTCGGGTTAGAAGGCCACCACGCGGACGTTGTAGATGCCGTCGATCGCTTCGATCTCGGCGATCTGCGCGTCGGTGGGGCACTCATCGACGCCGATGAGCATGAGCGCCCGGGCCCGGCGTCCACGGCGGCCCACCTGCATGGAGCGGATGTTGATGTCGAAGCGGCCGAGGAGGGTGCCGATCTTGCCGATCATGCCCGGCCGGTCTTCGTTGTCGCAGGCGAGGAGGTAGGTCCCCGGTTCCGGCATCAGGTCCACGTCCAGGCCGTTGAGGATGACGACGTGCGGCTGGCCATGCTCCACCGTGCCGGCGACGGTCACTTCGGCTTCGCTGGTGCCAACTTTCACGTGGATCAGGTTGTGGAAGACTTCGTGCGAGGTGCGCTGGCGCTCTTCGATGTTCCAGCCGCGAGAGTGGGCGACGAGGCTGGCGTTGACGATGTTGACGTTCTCTTCGCTGATCGGCTTCATCAGGCCGCGGATGACGGATGCCTTGAGCGGGGTGACGTCGAAGTCGGCGATCTCCCCGAAGTAGTCGATTTCGATGGAGGTGAGCTTGCCGGTGACGAGCTGGGTGGCGACGCTGCCGATGGTTTCGGCGACGGCCATGTAAGGGCCAACGACTTTGAGCGTTTCGGGCGCAAGCATGGGGGCGTTGACGGCATAACGGGCGGGCTTGCCGGCGAAGATCTCGACGATCTGCTCGGCCACGTCCAGGGCGACGCGCTCCTGGGCTTCCGCGGTGGAGGCGCCCAGGTGGGGGGTGATGATGATCCGCGGGTCGTGGAGAAGCGGGTTTTCTCCCGGTGGTTCGGCGGTGAAGACATCGACCGCGGCCCCGGCCACTTTGCCGGACTTCACCGCCTCGGCGAGCGCGGCTTCATCGATGATGCCGCCGCGGGCGACGTTGACGAGGCGCACGCCGTCCTTCATCCGGGCGATCTGCTCGGCGCCGATCATCCCATTCGTGGCTGCTGTCAGGGGCGGGTGCACGGTGATGAAGTCGGAGAGCATGATGAGTTGCTCGAAATCGACCGATTCCACGCCCATGGCTTTCGCGCGCTCGGCGGGGACGAAGGGGTCGGCGGCGAGGACGCGCATCTCCATCGCGACGGCGCGGCGAGCGACTTCGGAGCCGATCTTGCCGAGGCCGACGATGCCCAGCGTCTTGCCGCGGATCTCGGTGCCGATGTAGGTCTTGCGGTCCCATTTGCCTGCGCGCATCGAGGCGTCGGCCTGGGGGAGGTGGCGGGCAAGGGCCATGAGGAGGGCGACGGTGTGCTCGGCCGCGGCGATGGTATTCCCCTGGGGCGCGTTCACGACGATGATGCCGCGTTCGGTGGCGGCCGGGATATCGATGTTGTCCACGCCAACGCCGGCCCGGCCGATGACCACCATCTTGTTGGCGGCTTCAATGACGGCGCGGGTGACCTTCGTTTCGCTGCGGACGACGAGGGCGTCGTAGTTGCCGATCATCTCGATAAGGGAGTCGGCGGGCTGGCCCGTCTTGACGTCCACGTCGCCGGCGGCGCGAAGCAACTCGATGCCCTCGGGGGCGATGGGGTCGGCGATGAGGATGCGCGGGCGGGCAGTCTCAGGCATGGCGGGGGCGTTCTCCTTTAGGGTGACGAGCGCGAGTTCGACGGCCGCGGGGATGCGGACTTTGCCGGATTCCCAGCGGCTGATCGTGCCCTGGTCCACGCCCAGGGCAGCGGCGATTGCCGATTGGGAGAGGCCCAGGTTCGAGCGGGTAGTGATAAACTCGGCGGCTTCCATGCCATGCATTCTGCATTACGAGCATGTTGCATGCAATTTGCATAGCGCGTGGGGCGGCGCGAAAGAGCACATGCCCGCCGCGTGGGACGGCGGGCGTAGCAGCGCTTCTGGGCCAATGAGCTTAGACGGCGGCCTTCTGCTCCGCCATCAGCTTCTCGACGACGTCGATGGCCTCTTTGACGTCCTGCTGGGAGACGAAGCCGAGGTGCCCGATGCGGAAGATCTTGCCATCGAGCTTGCCCTGGCCACCGCCGATGACGACACCGTGCTCTTCGCGCGCCTTCTTGCTGATCGCTTTGCCATCGACGCCTTCCGGCCACCAAACGGCGGTGACGGTGTTCGAGGCGAACTTCGGGTCCACCGGCACGAGCTTCAGGCCGAGCGACGTGACCCGGCCGCGGGTGTAGTCCGCGATCGCCTCATGGCGAGTGAATATGCCTTCCAGGCCTTCGGCGCGCATCAGTTCGAAGGCTTTGTCCATCTGGTAGTAGACGGACATGGCGGGTGTCCAGGGGTTCTGCAGCTTTTCCAGGGAATCGCGCGTCTTTACGGCGTCGAAGTAGAAGCGGGGCATTTTCGCCTCGGCGTTTGCCGCCCAGGCGCGTTCGCTCATGTAGAGAAACGCCAGGCCCGGCGGGACCATCCAGCCCTTCTGCGAGCCGCTGACGACGACATCCAGCTCCCAGCGCTCCACGGGGCAGGGGATTGAACTCATGCTGCTGACCGCATCGACGATGATCAGCCGGTCGCGGGCGCGCACTTCCCTGGCGATCGCTTGGAGGGGGTTCGTGACGCCGGTCGAGGTTTCGTTGTGGGTGACGAGGACGGCCTTCAGGGACTTGTCCTCGTCCAGCATTTTGGCGATGACGGCCGGATCGGCGGCTTCGCCCCATTCGAGGGCGTAGCTGGTGACTTCGGCGCCGTAGGCCTTCGCGATGCTCTTGAGGCGTTCTCCGAAGGAGCCGATGGAGACGGAGAGCACCCTGTCGCCGGGGCTGAGGGTGTTGACGATGGCCGCTTCCAGGCCGCCGGTGCCGGACGTGGTGATCGAAAGGACATCGGCGGAGCTGCCGAAGACCCAGTTCAGGCCGTCCGTGACGCGGCGGAGGATCTGGGCGAATTCCGGGCCCCGGTGGTTCATCATCTGGCGTGCGCCAGCGGCAAGGACCTCGTCCGGGCAGGGCGTTGGTCCGGGGATGCGCAGATTCAAGGGAGGACTCCAGTCGGTTGTGGTTTTATCGTCACGGGTAATCCGGGCGGGGTCAACCGGAGATGGGGCCGGTGGAGGCTGCCAAGGAACGTTCGATAGGTTTCGATCGGCGGGCCAATGTGGGGCGTGAGCAGCGCTGGCCAGCTACACTCTCTGCCATGGCCGACAACCGCCGCCAGGTCCCCTCGGTGGAGCGAGTCCTCGCCGGCTTGCGCGCCAACGGCCACGCCCAGCTGCCGGAGTCTCTCGCTACCGAGGCGGCGCGGACCGTGCTGGCACGCGTGCGGGCGAAGGCGGCCGGCGGCGGTGGGGTGCCTTCGTTGGAAGAACTCGTGGAGGCGGCGAGGGCAGAGGCGAGGGAGCGGGCCCGGCCTTCGTTGCGGCGGGTTATTAACGCGACCGGCGTCATCCTCCAGACGAACCTTGGCCGGTCGCCGCTGAGTGAACGGGCGATCGGGGCGATGGTGGAGGCCGCCGCCGGCTACAGCAACCTGGAGTTCGACCTGGAGTCAGGGGTACGCGGCAGCCGTCATGACCACGTGCGCGCGATGATCCGGCGGGCGACCGGGGCCGAAGACGGGATGGTGGTGAACAACAACGCGGCCGCGCTGTACATGGCCCTGCAGGTGTTTGCCAGGGGCCGCGAGGTGATCATCTCACGCGGGCAGGCGGTGGAGATCGGCGGCGGTTTCCGCATCCCGGATGTGCTTCGCCAGAGCGGCGCCATCCTGACAGAGGTTGGGACCACGAACCGGACGTATTCGCGCGACTATGAGGCGGCGTGGACAGACACCACGGCCGCGATCCTCCGCGTGCACACGTCCAACTTCAGGGTAACTGGGTTTACGGCGGAGGCGCCCCTGGCGGAGCTGGCGGCTGCCGCGCACCGCCTGGGCGGACTGCTGATCGACGACATCGGCAGCGGCTGCCTGATCGACACGGTGCGCTACGGCATGGCACATGAGCCTACGGTGCAGGAGAGCCTCGCAGCAGGCGCGGATCTCGTCCTGTTCAGTGGGGACAAACTGCTTGGCGGGCCGCAGTGCGGGATTATTGTGGGCCGCGCGGAACTGGTTGACCGGCTGCGGAGTCATCCCCTGGCGCGGGCCCTGCGAGTGGATAAGTTAACGATCGCGGCGCTGAACGCGACGCTGCGCGCTTATTGTGAGGGCACGGAGGCGACCGAAATCCCGGTCTGGCGCATGCTTGGCAGTGACCTGGCGGGGATCAAAAGGCGCGCCCGGAAGTGGGCGGCGGCGGCCGGTGAGTTTGGGGCGGCTATCCCGTCGCGGTCCATGGCGGGGGGTGGCTCGCTGCCCGGAGAAGGGGTCGCGACGTGGTGCGCGGCGGTTCGGGCGGCCCATCCGGAGGACATTGCAGCGGCGCTTCGCCGGTGCGAGCCGGCGATCGCCGGGCGCGTCGAGGATGGATGTTTCCTGCTCGACCCGCGCGCGGTCGAGCGGGAGGACGACGCTTACGTTGCGGCCAGGTTGCGTCAGGCGATCCATGGTGAGATATAGGTGCAAGAAGGATCATCTATCGATTGATCCGATTGACCAGTCAGGGGAGCGGCCGTATATTCGGCGGTAGTTACGGATTTCACAACCGGGTCCCCGTCCCCCATGCCACTCGAAATCCCCGAAGTCGTGATCAACCGGCTGCCCGTCTACGCCAGAGCGCTCAGCGAGCTGGAGGCAAGGGGGGAGTCCGTCGTGAGTTCGCAGGCGCTGGGGGAGCTGCTGGACGTGACGCCGGCGCAGATCCGGAAAGATCTCTCTTACTTCGGCCGCTTCGGCAAGCAGGGGCGTGGCTACAACGTCCCTGGCCTGCTCACCAAGCTGCGCGAAATCCTGGGCATTGACCGCCAGTGGCGGGTCTGCCTGGTGGGGGTTGGCCGGCTCGGGCAAGCGATCGCCGAGTACGGGGGCTTTGGGCCACAGGGGTTCGTCGTGGTCGCCGCCTTCGATGCCAGCGGCGCGGTGGTGGGCACCAGGCTTGGCGACGTTGTCGTGCGCCATGCGGACAGTCTGGACGAGTTTCTGAAGGCGAACCGGGTGGACATCGGCATCGTCGCGGTGCCGGCGAACGAAGCGCAGCGGGTCGTCGACAGGTTGGTGGCCTCGGGGATCCACGCCATCCTCAACTACGCCCCAATCATGGCCCACGTGCCACGAGACGTGGTGATCCGCCACATTGACCCGGTCCTCGCGATGCAGAGCATGACCTTCTACATCTCGCGCCACGTGCCTCCGGGGGAGTAGGGAATTTTGAATCTGAGCGGGGGTGTTTTGGGCGGTGTTATTGATTAGATGGCTTAGCAATTGGTGCCCAAATGGTGCCACGATTTTTCGGAGTGTTGGTGGTGGCGGGTTTTAGTGGGCCTTTTTGAGGAGGGCTGAGAAGGCTTCGGCGGCCTGGCGCTGGTGGTCCTGGGTGGGGGTTACGTAGCGGTTCAGGGTGAACTTCACATCGCTGTGGCCGAGGCGGTCGCTGACGACTTTGGGGTTGATGCCGGCGCCCGCGAGGAGGGTGCCGTGGGTGTGGCGGAGGTCGTGGAAGCGGCAGGGCGCGAGTCCGGCTTTTTCGACGATGCGCTTGAAGTGAAGGTTGAAGCTGCCGAGGGGGATGGGTTCGCCAACTTCGTTGACGAAGACGAGATCTTCGGCGTTCGCCCAGGACTTGCCCCACTTGAGGCGGCGTTCTTTCTGGTTGCGATGGAGAGTGCGGAGCATTTCCGCGGTGTCGTTGGCGATGGCGATGGTCCGTCGCGACTTGGCGGTCTTCGGTTGGCCGTAGACGACGCCGGTGCCGGGTTCGAAGCGGGCGCTGGCGGCGATGGTAATGGTGGGCGTGTCGAGGTCGACGGAGGACCACTTGAGGGCGAGGAGTTCGCCGCGGCGGGCGCCGGTGGCGAGGGCCAGTGCGATGACCGGGGCGAGGTCTGTGCCTTCGGCGGCGGCCTGTAGGGTTGCGATCTGGGCGGGTTCGAGGACGCGCATGGCGGGTGTGGAATCCGGCTTCGGGCGGTCGACGCCTTCCACGGGGTTACGAGCGAGGACGCTGAGGCGGACGGCTCGTTGGAGGGCCATCTTGAGGACCGCGAAGACGTAGGTGGATGAGGCGGCGGATGTCTTCTTTTCGGCGCCCGCGAGGAGTTCCTGGATGTGGAGTGGCTTGACGCGGTTGAGGCGCATGGTGCCGATGGAGGGGCTGACGTAGATGCGGATGGCCTGGCGGTAGCGCGCGGTTGTCTGGGGGGTGGTCTTGTGGATGGAGAGCCAGTGGTGGAGGTACTCGTCGACTGTCATTTTGTGGGGTTCGACGTCGAAGCCCTGGTCGCGCTGGGAAAGGAGGTGAGTGAGGCGTCGTTCGGCGTCGTCGTGGCTGCCGTGGAAGGTTTCGGTGCGGCGAATGCGGCGACCGTCGAGGCTGCGGCCGACGTCGTAGGTGAGGCGCCAGGACTGGTTTCCGCGGTTGGTGATGGTGCCGGCCATGGTTACACCTCGGGTCCGGGTTTTGCCCGGTTCTTCTTAGACTTCTGTTTCATGCGTTTGGCGGCGTGGTAGCTCTTGCCGTGGGCGACACAGCAGAAGCGGAAGGTGCCGCTCACTTCCCACCTGTCGGAGACGAACACTTTCCGGCAGCGATGGTAGGTGCACCGGAGAATGATGGGTACCGGGAATGGAGGAACGATGGCCCCGAGGTTGGCGGCGACTGTGAACCACAGGGTTTGAAAGGGTGCAGGTGGACCCGGGACGATCTCGAAGGGTCCGGCCGGCGATGTGCCAATCGTTAGGTTTCCGAACTCGGCTAGTTGGGCTGCGGTCCAGATGCGAGCCATCACGAAGCGGAGGTCGATCCCGGGTGGGGCCGAAGCGCTCATGGCGACCAGCAACGCGGGGTCTTTTTCGAGGTTTTGGGCGAGGGCGTCCCAAAACGGGCTGGGTTCGGCGGCGCGGAGGGCGAGGCCCATGAAGAGGACGGCGCGCAACTTGCGGAGACGGCGAAGCAGGACGTGGGCGTCGACGCCAGGTCCGGTTCGGTCCCCCAAAACGTGGTTAGCGGCTAGGCCAAGATCGCCGATGGATCTTAAGAGCCCGAGAAGGTCGGCGGGCAGGGGGCTCTTTTCGTCGAGGTCTGCGGGCAGCGGCAGCCAATCGCTCCGACCGTCCGGCGTGGTGATGGCGTCTCCCAGCCATGCTCGACGGTCGGCGGCAAGCCAGAGGATGGTCGTTTCGAGAAGTTGGTGGTCGAACACGACGCCGGTCCCTTTGCCGATCGCCCAGGCAATCCATGCGGTATTGGATGGTTGGCGCTTGGCGGGCTCCCGGTGCTCGACGATGGAGAGTTCCCAGGCGGGGAACTTGCGAGTCATGGCGGTCGTTGGGGCCGTGGGAAGGTTGAGGATGCGCTCGACCCCGTCTTTGAAGCCGGCAAAATCGTCGGAATCTTCTTTAGGTACTTCCATATTCGGACTTCCTAAGTGCAAGGTAGCGCATGACGGGCCGAGATAGCAAGACGCGGCCGTCCAGGAAGGAATGCAGACGATGAGAGAGACGCAAGAGAAGCCGTATTTCGTGGGAATCGCGCAGGCGGCGAAGGTGCTTGGGATGAGCTACAGCGCGGTGTGGGATTCGCTGCGGCGCGGCGATTTCCCGGTGCAGAGCGTGCAGATCGGGACGAAGTGGCGGATCAGCCGGGCGGGGCTGGAAGCGCTGGCGGGCGAGGAGCGGGAGTAGACGGTTAACGAGATCCGAACTCAGGACGGGAAATCAGGAGGGCGACACTCGTTGACGACATCACGTGAGTCAATTGGCAGCATGTTGCTTTCGGAAGCGGAGCGTTCCGAGGTCCGGTGGCTGTGGCCGGGGTACATCCCGCTCGGCAAGCTCGTCATGGTCGATGGAGACCCAGGGGTTGGGAAGTCGACGCTGATTGGCGACATCGTGGCGCGGCTGACGACCGGGCGGGAGATGCCCGATGGGAGCCGGAGCGAGACGGATGGGCCGGCCGGGGTGGTGATGCTCGCCGGCGAGGAAGATGCGGGAGATTCGATCCTGCCGCGGATGGAGGCCGCCGGCGGCGACTCAAGGCGAGTGCGGCTGCGGGTGTCCGTGCGCCGCGAGTACAGCGACCAATCTCCCACTATCGAAGACGCCGACCACATCGCTGACGACATCGCCCGGTCGCAGGCGCGGGCAGTGGTCATTGACCCATTTTCGGAGTTCCTGGTGAGCGGGCAGAGTACGATCAGCGACCCGGAGATACGGGAGGCGCTGCGGCCGTTGCGGCGGTTGGCACAGGAAACGGGGGCGACGGTCATCGTGGTCCGACATCTGCGGAAGGGCGCGAACAAGCGGATGGTGCACGCTGGGGCCGGGTCGATGGGCATCATTGGGGCAGCGCGGGCCGCGCTCCTTTGCGACCGGAACCCGGCCAACCCGTCCGAGCGGCTGATGGTGGTGACGAAAAACAGCTATGGGCCGGAGGGGGCGAGCCAGCGCTACCGAATCGCCGGGGAGCGGGGAGCCGTGCGAGTGGAGTGGCTCGGACCTTCCGAGGTGCGTGCCCACGAACTCGAGGATGGTGGCGGAGCGCCGAGAACGGCGAAGCCTAAGGATGACGCGGCAGAGTGGATCGCTGCGCGGCTCGCGGAGGGGCCGGTGGCAACGACGGCGCTGCAGGAGGCTGCCACCGGTGACGGATTTGCCTGGCCCACGGTACGGCGGGCGGCCGAACGCCTCTGCGTGGTGAGGCAGAAGGCCGGGTTCCAGGGTGGCTGGGAATGGTCGCTGCCGGGCGAAGATGATCACGAGCCGGCGAAGATGATCATGTCTGGAGTGTGATCACCTTCGGGGAAGTTGATCATCTTCGAGGGGCGTCGGGACATCGGCTGGCGCAGATGAGGTTGGTCCCCTATTGCACCAGGAAGGGCGGGCTTCGGCGTTCGGAGGAACGGCTTCGCCCGCCATGCGATATAAGAACCCGCAGCCTCGGGAAGGCCCCATCAGGGTTAGCTGGGTTGGCGGTGTGGGATCTTCACGACCAGTGTGGTGCCCGCTCCGGGGCGAGCGCGGACCGTCACTTCGCCTCCACAGACGCGCGCTCGCTCGTGCATGCCCAAGAGCCCGAGCTTCGTGGTCCCGGCGAGGTTTTCGTGCGACGAGAAGCGAAAGCCCTGGCCGTCATCACGGATAGTGAGCGAGGTGCTTTCCGGCCGGTGATCGAGGGAAACCGTGACGGACGACGCCTGGGCATGCCGTTCAACGTTGCGAAGCGACTCTTGAGCGATTCGGAAAAGCGCGAGTTCGACATCCGGCAATAGCCGGCGAGGGTTGCCGTGTATGAGCAACTCCGCTGGTATCGCCGTCCGGTCGGTGAACTCTTTAGTCAGCCTTCGAATTGCTGGCGCAAGCCCGAGGTCATCCAGCACTGGCGGCCGAAGCCCCTGGGCATAGCCGCGGACTGACTCCGCGATCGCTCCGGCAAAGTCCCGCGCTTCGCGTAACGCATCCTTCACAGCGGGAGCGGCGCCGGGAGTGCCCGCACCGATCTCGTTGAGCTGCCGCCAGAGAAGAACCAACGACTGCACGGTGTCATCGTGAAGTTCTTGGGCGAGGCGCTTCCGCTCCTCTTCCTGCGCGCGGACTACTTCCGCGGCGTAGGTCTCGAGCCCAACCTGGCGACGTTTCTGTTCAGTTACATCATGAAGCACAACCTGAGTGCCTCCGCCCGGCTCGGCCAGGGAAGTGCTCACGGGCTCCAGCCAGACTTCTTCTCCGTGTGGGCCGGCGACGACGAACGCACCCTGCCGGGAAGTGGACGGCGAGCCTTCGCTCTCATCGGCAGCGGAAATTAACGAGCCCAGCCGTTTGCCCTTAAGGCTGCCGGTCGATGTCCTCAGCAGCCGGGCAGCGGCAGCGTTGGCCTCGAGAATCTCTCCCCCGGCATCGAGCAGAAGTACGCCCTCGGCCGAAGTTTCGAATAGCCCCCGGTACCTTCCTTCCGAAACGCCGAGAGCTTGCGAGACGGATTCAGCGTGCGCACGCGCCTTCATCTGGTGGTCCACGCGACTCCCGACGAACAGGCCCATCCCGTCGATGATGAACAGCTGCGACATCGAGCCGATCGTCTGTGAGCCATGATGCAGGAAAATCCAGTTGGGTACGGAGATGACGGTGCACCACAGCGCTGTCGCCAGCGCGCCGGACAGCCCGAAATAGAGGGCCGAGTACACCACCGGAATGGCGAACAGGGAGATGGGGAGGAAGTATGCATGGCCCAGCCATGGAAGGTAGCCAAAGAATTCCACCGAGTCATGGATCGCGGCGATGAACACGACCAGGACCTGGGTAGCCCAGAATCGCGGATTCTCCACCGGTGGGACCCATCGCCTGCTCAAGCGCACGGGAAGAGGCGCGTCCGTGGAACGCGCGGCCGGGACGGTGTCACGGGAACCGGCGAGCGACGTCATTGCCCGTCCCCGCCGAACCAGCCGTGCGTAGCGGCATACATGGCGGCTTCGGTCCTGGATCGAAGGCCAAGGCGGCCGAAAATGGTTTCCAGATGCCCCTCGACGGTACGAACGCTGATGCTGAGTTGCGCAGCGATCTCCTTGTTTCGCAGGCCTCGGCACACGCAGCGGAGCACCTCGACCTCCTTCTCAGTGAGATGAAGGTCGTCCCGCGGCAGCTGGGGCGGGTGCGCCAGCAGACGAGCGACTTTGTGTGCGATGACCGGATGGATAACGGTCTCGCCGGCGTAGACCCGGCGGACTGCGTCTGCCAACTCCTCAGCCCCAATCGTCTTGAGGACGTAGCCGGAAGCGCCCGCTTCGAAGACCGCCCGAACGTAGTCATCGTCGTCAAACGCACTGACGATCAGCACCACCGTGCGTGGAAGACGGTCTTTGATCTCCGCGGTGGCTTCAACTCCGTTGAGTCCCGGCATCCGAATATCGAGCAACACCACGTCGGGCCGCAAAAGCAGGGCCCTGGAAACGGCCGAGGCGCCGTCGGAAGCCTCGCCCACCACGGTGATGCCCGGCGACTGTTCGAGCAGGCGACGGGTCCCTTCGCGGACCAGCATGTGGTCCTCGGCGATGAGCACGCGTATCTCGGGAGTCGGCGGAGCGGGTGAAGGTGTCATGGCTTCTTCGGCCCCAGTGTATCCCAGCGGGCTCCGCGTGTGGGGCGAGAAACCCCCCGCGAGAAGCGGGTGTTTTCACGGGGGTGTAATCCGCCCGTTCAGCCCGTAGAAACACGCCTTCCCGGACGGGCCCGAGGGCCGAGACTACCACAAGCGGGCCTCAGATTTGGCCGACCTTGGTCCGTTGGCTGACGCGCATTCCGTTCGCATCGGCCGCGATTCGCCGGTGTGGGTCGCCCGGCACGGAAGGATGACATGGCAAAAACAAGTCGTCGCAAGCTGCTCAAGGGTGCGGCGGCCAGCGTGTCAACACTGGCGCTGGCCGCTACTCCGCTATCCCGCGCGATTCCGGTCCAGGCCTCCGAAGCAATCGGACCTGCGCCGGGTGTTCTTGCCCGGAGGGGACGCAATCTCAGTGCCGCACTGGCCGAGAGGGGCGCGCCGTCCGGCGGGTTGCTTCCGGCTACGCACGCCATCTCAGTCCCGTTGCCCACCGGCAGCGGGACGGCCGTCGCAGCGCAACAGGCCGCCGCATCCGCGGAAAGTTCGGTCGTGCGGATGCAGGCGGAATTGAAGCGGGCGATGGAGAAGCCAATCGCCCAGCGCAAGTGGACGATGGTCATCGACCAACGGAAGTGCGTCGGCTGTAGCGCCTGCACCGTAGCGTGCATCGCGGAGAACAACCTGCCGCCCGGGATCGCCTACCGGCCGGTGCTCGAGGAAGAGATCGGGGAGTACCCGAAGGTGACGCGTCGCTTCACCCCTCGCCCCTGCATGCACTGCGATGAGCCTCCATGCGTGCCGGTCTGTCCTGTCGGGGCGACCTATAAGCGGCCCGACGGCGTCGTTGTTATCAATTACGACAGGTGCATCGGCTGTCGCTACTGCATCGTGGCCTGCCCGTACGGCGCTCGATCCTTCGACTTCGGCGAGCACTACACGGACGGGACCCCCGGCCGCCAACCGTACGAAGAAAGCCCTGCGCTGGAGTATGGCAAGGAGTGGAGCCGCAGCTCCGTGGAGGGCATAACCCGAAAGTGCCACTTCTGCGTGCACCGGCTCAACGCCGGGATGCTGCCCGCCTGCGTGACAACGTGCATCGGTGAAGCGACCTACTTCGGCGACCTTAACGACCCGGAGAGCCTCGTGACCGAGCTGGTTACAAGCGGCCGGGCTGTACGGCTCAAGGAAGAACTGGGCACGAAGCCCAACGTCTACTACCTGGTGTAAGAGGAGGTTGGGCTATGTCTGCCAAAGTACTCAAGTCAGCGTTCTGGGGAGTCGGCGTTGCGCTGGTGCTCGCCGGGTCGTGGGCCTGGATCGACCGCTGGGTCAACGGGGAGAAGAACGCTAATTACGGCAGCCTTGTCCCCTGGGGACTCTGGGTTGCCGCATACATCTACTTCATTGGATTGAGCGCAGGGTCGTTCCTCGTGTCGTCGCTGGTCTATGTGTTCCAGCTCAAGCGATTCGAGTCGATTGGACGCCTCGCGCTCTTCTCAGCAGTGGTGACACTAATTCTCGCCCTGCTCTCAATTTCAGCAGATCTCGGGCACCCGTTCCGCGCCTGGCATGTGTTGGTATACCCGAACTTCGGTTCGCCCATGGCCTGGATGATCTGGCTCTATAGCGCCTACTTCGCGGTGATCATGCTCGAGCTCTGGTTCGTGCTTCGCTACGACCTGGTGGTCGCATCGAAATCCGCGGGGTTCAGAGGCACGTTCTATCGCATGCTCGTGTTCGGTAGCCGCGATGAGTCTCCAGAGACACTGGCGAGCGACCGCCAGATCGTCCGGATCCTCGCGACGATTGGCGTCCCGGTCGCCATCATGTTCCATGGTGGTGTTGGTGCCCTGTTCGGTGTGATTTCCGCTCGGCCGGCCTGGCACGGCGGTCTTTTCCCAATCCTCTTCCTGGTGTCTGCCCTCGCGAGCGGTGGGGCACTGCTGGCGATCGTCAGCGCGGTGTTCCAGGACGGATTACGCCGCAATCGCGACACGGTGCTCGCTTTGGGTACTCTCGTCCTCGGGCTTCTCGCCATCGACCTGCTTCTTCAGATTTCGGAAACGCTCGTCGGCTTCTATGGAAACGAGCCTGCCAGGATCGCGAACCTCAAGACGATCTACGGCGGCCCGTACTGGTGGGTCTTCTGGGTCTGGCAGTTGGGTCTCGGCACACTCGTTCCACTTGCCTTGCTCGTGTTGCCAGCAACGCGGAAGGACCCCAGGGTCGTGGCAGGCGCGTGTGGGCTGATTGCCGTCGGCTTCCTCGCCGTCCGCCTCAACATCGTCATCCCGGGCCTGGCTGACGAGCAGTTGGCCGGCCTTAGCGAGGCGTTCTCGTCTCCCCGGCTCACTACGGATTACGTGCCGAGCACGATCGAGTTCCTGTTCACTGCCGGCCTCGTAGGTATCGGCTTGCTGCTCTTTGGCCTGGGCGAATGGCTCATGCCTCACGGCGGCGAGCCGTCTGCTGGTGAAGCTCCAGCTGTTGGGACGGAGGGTTCACATGTCACAGCTTGATCCGAAAACGATTGGCCGGCGGCGCCTGCTCAAATTGGGCGGCGGGGGGGTACTCGGTGTAGCGGCGGCAGCGGCCTTGTCTGGAGTTGGTACCAGGTCGGACAACTACCAGACCAAGGAAGCGGCGGCGGGCGAATACCCGCTGGCCAAGCCCGAGAACATCATCTACACGGTCTGCCGGCTCTGCAACGTGCATTGCCCCATCAAGGTGAAGGTCTCGGACGGTGTGGCCGTCAAGGTGGACGGCAGCGGGTACTCGGCTCAGAGCATGTATCCGCATCTCGCCTACGCCACGGCGCCGTCCGCGGCCGCCACTGTCGACGGGCGGCTTTGCCCCAAGGGTCAGAGCGCAATCCAGTACATCTACGACCCCTACCGCATCGTCAAAGTCCTTAAGCGGGCCGGTCCGCGAGGCTCGGGCAAATGGTCGACTATCCCATTCGACCAGGCCATCAAGGAGATCGTGTCGGGTGGCAAGCTCTTCTCCAACATCGCCGGAGAAGAACAGCGGGAGGTCGAGGGACTGAATTCCATCTGGGCTCTTCGGGATAACGCGGTTGCAACGAAGATGGGCGACGACGTGAAGAAGATCCTCGCCGAGAAGGACGCCGCCAAGAAGAAGGCCCTCGTCGACAAGTTCAAGACCGATTACGCCAAGGACCTGGACAAGCTGATCGATCCCGAACACCCGGACTTCGGCCCCAAGAACAACCAGTTCATCTTCGAGGGCGGGCGCATGGAGCCCGGCCGGCAGGCGGTCTTCGATCGCGCACTGAAGAACGCCTTCGGGTCGGTCAACCTCTACCACGCGGGCGGCTCCATGTGTTCGGCCTCGGTCTACCAGGCGAAGACGGAGATGACCAACGAGTTCGTCGAAGGCAAGTGGACGAACGGCAAGAAGGAGTCCGCTCCCGATGCCTTGAACACGGAGTTCATCCTCGCCTTCGGTATCAACTACTTCGAAGGCCGCGGTGTCACTCCTTACGCTGGGCGCGTCACCGACGGGCTCGTCAGCGGACGCCTGAAGGTGGCCGTCGTCGACCCCCGGCTTTCCAAGATGGCGGCGAAAGCCTGGAAGTGGTTGCCGGTGAAACCGGGCGCGGACGGTGCGCTGGCGATGGGCATGATCCGCTGGATCATCGAAAACGAGCGATTTGACCTTCGGTACCTGCGGAACGCCACCAAGGCTGCAGCGATCGCGGACGGTGAGCCGACGGTCTCGAACGCAACCTGGCTGGTCAGGCTCGACGACAATGGCAAGGCGAGTGTGTTTCTTCATGGCTCGGAGATCGCCATCGCCTCTAAGGAACAGCGTCCGACCGCGGACGGCAAAGAGTGGACCTTCGATCCGTTTGTGGTGATCAAGGATGGGAAGCCGGCCGCGTTTGATCCGTCCGACCAGAGGACCGTCGTTGAGGGTGATCTCCTGGTGGACACGACGGTGGGAGGCGTGCGCGTGAAGAGCGCCTTCCAACTCCTTCGCGACGAGGCTTTCTCCAAGAGCCTCGAAGAATGGGCGACGATCAGCGGCATTCCGGCGCGCGACATTGCCGCGGTGGCGCTCGAGTTCACGAGTCACGGCAAGAAGGCGGGGACAGGCGAGTACCGCGGCGTTGCCGCCCATTCCAACGGCTTCTCCGCCACCCAGGCTATCTTCTCGCTCAACCTGCTCATCGGAAACATCGGATGGAGAGGCGGCCTGAGCGCTGGCGGCGGCGAGTGGGACAACATGGGCGGGAAGACCGGCCAGCCGTACAACCTGACCAAGCTTCATCCAGGAAAGTTCACTGGCTTCGGCCTCATGCTGACCCGCCAGGGCAGTAAGTACGACGAGAGCACGATCTTTGCCGGCTACCCGGCGAAGCGGCCTTGGATCCCGATCCCCGGCGGTGCCATCCGCAACGAAATCTACCCGTCGATGGTGGATGGCTACCCATACAAAGCCAAGGCCCTCTTCACCTACAAGGCCAACACCATAACTCAGGCACCTGGTGGCCAGGCGTACATCAACGCCCTCAAGGACACGAACACTCTGCCCCTGTTCTTCTCGTGTGACATCGGGATAGGGGAGACGTCGATGTACGCCGACTACATCTTCCCCGACACCTCGGTGTGGGAGCGCTGGGGTTTCCCCGGGAGCATTCCCGAGGTCCCGCAGCGGCTGAGCAAGGTGCGGCAACCAGCGATTTCGCCCATCCCAGAGTCAGTCAAGGTGTTCGGCGAAGAGATGCCGATCTGCGCTGAGTCGATCTGCCTCGCACTGGCCGAGCAGCTGAAACTTCCCGGGTTCGGCCCGAACGGGTTGGCCGAGGGCATGGACTTCAAGCGACCCGAGGACTTCTACCTCAAGAGGGTGGCCAATATCGCTTTCGGTGAAAGGGCCGACGGCACTGACGGCGTACCCGACGCCAGCGAGGAAGAAGTGAACCTCTTCGCCGCGAGCCGGACCCACCTTTCGAGTGCGGTCTTTGACCTGGCGCGCTGGCAGAAGACAGTGAAGCCGGAACTCTGGCGGAAGGTGGTCTACGTTCTCAACCGGGGCGGGCGTTTCCAGGACTTCGATGCCGGCTGGAAGGGCTCACTCCTCGCCAACGAGCCGCGGAAGGTCTTCTCGTCTGAGGAGGAGTGGCGCCAGGACCTGCTCGACACCGAGCAGTTGTCCGCTCAGCCGAAGGGAGTCATGGCGTTCTACGCCGAGAACGTCGCGAAGGCGAAGAACTCGATGACCGGAGCAAGTTTCTCCGGCGTCGCCCACTGGGAGCCACCAGCCGACCTTCTCGGCAAGGCCCTGCCTGTAAGCGACGGCGAACTCAACCTGACTAGCTACAAAGAGGTCGGTCAGGGGCACTCGCGGACCGCATCCGGCTACTGGGTACTGGGTACGCATCCCGAAAGCCTCCTCTACATCAACAAGACGGACGCCGACCAGCGCCATCTAAGCAGTGGTGACCGGGTGAGATTGACATCGCGCACCGTCCCGGGATCGATCGATCTCGGAAACGGCGCGACTGCTGAAATGACCACCCGCGTCAAGGTAACCCAGGGCATTCGGCCGGGTGTCTTAGCCCTGGCAGGGGGATACGGGCACTGGGCGATGGGAGCCCGGGACGTCGTCATTGACGGCAAGGTAGTCAAAGGTGACGCGCGCCGCGGTAAGAGCATGCACCCGAACATGGTGGTCGCCGCTGACCCCCAGGTCCCGACTGCTGTTACCGCGGAACTCATCGCAGGGAACATCGCCACCTACGACGCGACGGTGAAGATCGCGAAGGTGTAAGGAGCGGAAAGCGAGCCCTGCCCGTCTCGGAGGAAACGGGCAGGGCTCGACAAACTCGCCCCCGGCCGAGGCGGTGCGTCCGCCAACCTAGCGACGTGGGCCGTTTCTGGACCGCTAGCCTAAGTACGGGGTCACAAGTTCGGCGTGCGCCAAGAGTCACCGGGCAACCGCGACCGGCATCAGCTGAGGGGGACCAACGTTGACACATACTCCACGGACCATGAGCGACACCGTCTCTGCGCAACCCTTACGAACCCTGGTTGGTAGGCCCATCGGCCCCTAGGTCATCTGCGTCCGTGGCCCCTCGCGCTCGGGCAAGACGTCCCTTTGTGAACGGCTTGTGGCAGGGCTGGTGCAGTCCGGACTACGGGTGGCGTACCTCAAACGGACTCACCACGTGCTGGACCTGCCTGGCAAGAGTTCCGCGCGCGTGTGGGCGAACGAACCCGCCTTGATGGTCCTCCGGGCAACCGACCGCCTGCAGGTGACCACCATGCGGGAGATGGGACCGCCAGAGACCTGCTTGAGCAAGTGCCCCCGGACATCGATGTGGTACTTCTTGAGACGCACGAGCGGGAACCCTACCCGACCATCCTGTCGGCGGAGCTACAACCGGCGGACGGCGAGGCCGTCATCGGGTCCTGGCGCCTCGCCGGGCTTGACGCCGCTGTCGAGCAGCTTGTGCCTCTAGTCGCGTCCATGGTCCCAAGGGACCATCCGCTTGATAAGACCCTGCGAATAGCACTCGCCTTTCACGGTGGGCACGCGTGTCCCGGAATGGTCCTCGGCGCCAGGCTCGCCGTCACTGCGGGCCGCGCCCTCGAGCTCACGCTCCCAGACCGGCGAAAGCGGCTGTTCGTTACCTCGGAGACGGACCGTTGCGGGGCTGACGCGATCCAAACCATCACGGGGTGCAGACCGGGCAAGAGGACGATGGAGTTTTCCGACTACGGGAAGCTTGCGGCACGGTTCCTGGACACCGAGACCGGCCGTGCTATTCGTGTAGCCACCAGGAGTGGGCTTCGGGACATCGCATGGAAGCGCTTCCCCGATGCCGACCGGCACGCCTCCCAGATGCGCGCCTACCTGGAGCTACCGGTAGAAGAACTGTTCTCGATCACGCCAACCGAATGGTCGCTTGGCCTGTACGAACAACCAGGGCCACCCATCCGCCGCGTTGAATGCGCAGATTGCAGTGAGGAGGTTTCAGACGGGCGAGAGGTACCGGCGGCACGGGGTTCGCTGTGTCAGCCCTGCGCGGACTCGTCCCAAGTGCCCGGCGGAACGGCCGCGCAGCGAGGAACGTGAGCCGCCCGCGAGCGCCGTCGCGGGTGCGGTTCAAGCTCGGGGGAGACGGGCGGGTAGGCGAAGCGCAGAGAGCAGAGAGCCCGGAGAGGAAACGAATCGGAAAACGAATCGCGTTTGAGCAACGATTTGGGCCAAACGTTGCGTCTGTCCGAGTCTGAGGGACGCCGAGAGAGGCTGCGTCTGTCGTAGATCGCGTGTTCGCGCGCGAGGGAACGAATCGGGATCGAGGGGCGCGCGGCCGCGAGTTACGCGGCAGGGGCGCGGAGCGGAGACGGCGGCGCCTCGGCGGCTGGCCGTTCGGAGCGGAGCGCCCAAGGGACGGCGATCCAGCCGGACCCGCGCGCCCATCGCCTGCGGCGACAGCCGCGCACTTCGGAGCGAAAGCGGAGTGGTCGTCGCCCGGCGCACGAAGGCGGCATTGACCCCATGCCGCCGCGAGCGCCCCGCCGGAGGGCGCCGGGCGAGGTTGGCCCGCCGGTGGTGGCGGTTGGAGGCGGGCCAACGCACCTCGGAGCCGGTCGCGCGGAAGGGCCGGGGAAGGAGCAGGTCCGGCGGAGTTATTCGCCCCGCCGCAGCGGACCAGGGCGTGACGGTGGCGTCCGGAGCGGACGGAGCCTGGCTTGCGCGGGGCTGGCCGGTTTCGAAGGGCTCACAACCACTCAGGGCCAGACCGGTGCAAGCGGCGTAGGGAGCGGCGGGCGGCGGCGTGACGCCTGTCCCTGCCGTTGCGCGAAGCGGGCGTGCGGCTGGTGGTGATGGGTGCTGGCGGGAGCCCGGTTGGCGCGGCGGCGCCCCTCGGAGTCCTTCCGCGGAAGGACGGAGTTCGGGGGGCGTCGTGGGCTTTCATCGCGAGCGAATTTGGGCCAGAATCTGTGTTAGCAATTGGTGCCCATTTGGTGCCATGGTGCCCAAATGGTGCCATTGCGGGCACCAAATCAGCCGAGCAAAGCCGAAGAATTATGGTCATTAGCGAATCTAGGAGCGCGTTTGGGACGAGCAAAGATTAAGAGAAAAGAGGGCTGTTGCAGAGCATGACCTTCTACATCTCGCGCCACGTGCCGCCGGGGGCGTAGAGGGGCTTTGACGCTCTGGCGAAGGGGCGTGGGGTGGGCATGGCGGGCTCCCGAGGGTTTGGTGGCTGACCTGGCACGCGGTGCGGCGTGCCGCAGGTGTCGCTGTGAGCCGGGCGGAAACGGGGCCGGCAGCGGAGCCTGACCGCTTGGTGCCTGTCGCCGGTCGAAAGGCCCCAATTGCGGGATCGACTGGACGGGGACGCGCTCTCCATTTTCGAAGCTTAATAGGGCAGGCGCGGAATGTGACGTTCATCACAAGCCGTGCCTCACACACTCAGGAGGCTGGGATGCAGAAGTCATCGCGGAGGAAGCTGCTGCGAGGTGCGCTGGTTGCGGCGGCCGGGGGCGCGGCCCTTTCTGTTGGCAAAGTGGCAGCCATTGAAAACGGGCCAGGGCCGGCGGCAACTACCGCTCTTCGGACCAAGAACCTTGCCGGGGCGCTTCGAGAACGGGGCGCGGCCCGCGAACCTTTCCCGCGGCCAGCGCCAGCGGTGTTGCCGGCGACACAGCCCCTCGCAGCTGCCCAGGCGGCAGTTGGGACGCCCACCTCCGCTGTTGCCCGCATGCAGGAGGAACTCGTCCGCGCCATGGCGAAGCCGATGGAACAGCGGAAGTGGGCCATGGGCATCGACCTCGGCAAGTGCGTCGGCTGCAGTGCCTGCACAATCGCGTGCATCGCGGAGAATCACCTGCCGCCAGGAGTGGTGTACAGGCCAGTTCTCGAAGAGGAGATCGGGCTGTATCCAAACGTTACTCGCCGATTCACACCGCGGCCCTGCATGCAGTGTGAGGAGCCACCCTGTGTCCCCGTCTGTCCGGTTAACGCAACCAGCAAGCGGCCCGACGGCGTGGTGGAGATCAACTACGACAAGTGCATCGGATGCCGCTACTGCGTGGTTGCCTGTCCCTACGGGGCTCGCTATTTCGACTTCGGCGACCAGTATTCCGATGGCACCCCGGCGAAGCAGCCCTACGAAGAGTCGCACGGGCCCGAGTACGGGCGTGATTGGTCGCGCGAATCGGTCGAGGGCGTGGTGAGGAAGTGCCAGTTCTGCCTCCACCGGCTGAATGCCGGCATGCTGCCGGCCTGTGTCACCACCTGTATTGGAGGCGCGACCTACTTCGGCGACCGTAACGACCCGGACAGCCTCATCAACGAACTCGAGGCCAGCGGCCGGGCGTTCAGACTCAAAGAAGATCTGGGCACCAAGCCCAAGGTCTTCTACCTGCTCTAGGAGGGCTGGAGATGGCAACAGTTGCAAAGATTGGTTTCCCGGCTGGGGCCGTGCGCCCCTCCGCTCCCAGGATCTGGTTCACGGCGTTCGCGCTCGTTTGGGCAGTGGCTTTCGCAGCCGGGTTAGTTGGGCTCGCCCAGCGAATTACCGAGGGGCACAGGCCGGCGGACTACGGGACGTACGTAACCTGGGGTCTCTGGGTGGCCGTCTACCAGTACCTGGTCGTGATGGCTGCCGGGGCATTCCTCATAGCGGCAGCTATCTACCTCCTCCGCCTGAAGGCCCTGCAACGGGTAGCGCCAGCAGCGTTGCTCCTCGGCATCGTCAGCCTGCTTGCAGGGATGATTCTGGTTCTGCTCGACCTGGGCCGCATGGAGCGCTTCTGGCGCGTCGTGCTCGCCCCGGACTGGAGCTCCATCATCGCCTGGGTTGTGGTGGCGTACATGACTTTCCTGGTGGTGAGCGCGGCCGCTCTCTGGCTTGTCCTCCGGCCAGCCCTGGCGGAACGCAGCCGGGAGCAGGGCCTGCGGGCGGGCGTGGCCCGTGCTCTCGTCTTTGGCCGGCGTGATGTCACTGCGCAGGCACGCGAACGGGACCTGCGCACGGTTCGCCTGCTCATGATCCTGGGGATCGTGCCCGCTATAGGCTTCACTGGTGGCGAGGGGGCTCTCTTCGGGGTGCTGGGAGCAAGGCCATTCTGGAACAGCTCCATGTTCCCAATCGCGTTCTTGGCAGCCGCCGTCGTCACTGCCGGCGCGGCACTCACAGTCCTCACAGCCTTCTTCGCCCCGGGCCATTCGGGAGACAAACACGATGTCGTCCAGTTCCTGGCACGGCTGACACTCTTTGCCCTGGGTGTTCTCCTGGTTCTCGAATTCGCCGAGTACTCGATCGGCCTCTACGCCTCGCTCCCGGCTCAAGAGGACGCTTACGGGGAGATCCTCACTGGTGATTACTGGTGGAGCTTCTGGCTGATTCACCTGGTCGCCGGCGCAGCCGTACCCTTCGCGATCCTGGCCTTGCGGGGCAAGTCGACGGCCTGGCTCGGGGCAGCCGCCGTCCTGGCAGCCGCGGGAGTGTTCACTGTACGGCTGAACGCTGTCATCCCTGGCCAGGTCATCCCTCAGTTCGAGAGCCTGCGCGACGCCTTCAGCGACAAACGCCTCGATTTCCAATACTCCCCAAGCTCGATGGAGTGGCTGGTCAGCCTGTTCGTGGTCAGCCTCGCGGTCCTGCTCTTCTATGTGGGATACCAGCTCTTGCCGGTCTCTGGCGCGCGGCCGGGGGAACAGCCGGACATCCGCCCCGGGACAAGCGGCGCCACAACGCTCGATGGAGGTCAGTGACAGTGTCGGAACATGACGTAGAGACTTCAGAAGGCGGGATCAGCCGCCGCGATTTCGTGAAAACCTCGGTGTTCCTGGGCGCTGCCGCGGCGGTGACCGCGCCTGTCCCGTGGCTTCTGGATACCTTTGGGGACAGCCCTTCGAGCGCAATCAAGCCGACCCGCGAGTATCTGCTTGCACGGCCCGAGAACATCATCTACACCGTCTGCCAGCAGTGCAATACGCAATGCGGGATCAAGGCGAAGATCCACGACGGCACGGTGGTGAAGATCGACGGCAATCCCTTCTCGCCATGGACTGCCCAGCCGCACGTCCCCTACAAGACACCGGTCTTCGAAACGGCGAAGGTGGACGGTTTTATCTGCCCGAAAGGGCAGGCGAGCCTTCAGAGTTCCTACGACCCTTATCGCATCGTGAAGGTCCTCAAACGCGACGGCCCGCGCGGGTCCAACCGCTGGCAGAGTATCCCGTTCGAAAAGGCGATCAGCGAGATCGTGGCCGGCGGCAAGCTCTTCGCCCACGTGAAGGGTGAAGAGAACCGCCAGGTGGCCGGGCTGAATGAGTTGTGGGCTCTGCGCGATCCGAAGGTGGCGAAGGCCATGGCGGACGACGTCAAGGAGATCCTCGCGAAGAAGACGCCGGAAGAAAAGCAGAAGGCTGTTGAGCAATTCAAGGAGAAGCATAAGGCCAACCTCGACAAGCTCATTGATCCCGACCATCCCGATTTCGGACCAAAGAACAACCAGGTCAACTTTACCTGGGGGCGCCTCAAGGGAGGCCGCGCGGACTTCATCCACCGCTTCTTCGGTGACTCCCTCGGAACGGTCAACCGGCACGGCCACACAACGGTCTGCCAGGGGTCGCTGTATTTTGCCGGGAAGGCCTTGAGCGAACAGTACAAAGAGGGCAAGTGGGCCGACGGGAAGAAGTTCTTCTGGCAGGCCGACCTCGAGTCGTCGGAGTTTGTCATCTTCGTGGGCGTCAACCCATTCGAGGCCAGCCAGGGTCCCAGCCTTCGCGCATCTCGAATCACGGCGGGTCTCAGCCAGGGGAAGTTCAAGTACGCGGTGGTTGACCCTCGCATGTCGCGCACGGCGTCGAAGGCGTGGAAGTGGCTGCCCATCGCGCCCGGGGGCGACCTGGCGATGGCTCTGGCGATGACCCGGTGGATCATCGAGAACAAGCGCTACGACGCGAAGTATCTTTCGAACGCCAACAAGGCTGCCGCGGCGGCGGATAAAGAGCCCACCTGGAGCAATGCCAGCTGGCTCGTCAAGCTTGAAAAGGATGGTTCCCCGGGGAAGTTCGTCCGCGCCTCGGAGCTGGGGATCGCGGGGAAGGAGTCGCGCGCGACGGCAGACGGCAAGGGTACATACGAGTTCGACGGCTTCGCCGTCATGAAAGATGGCAAGCCTATCGCCTTCGACGCGAACGATTCGAAGATTCCGGTGGAAGGCGACCTGCTCGTGTCCACCGAGGTCAACGGCGTGAAGGTCAAGAGCGCCCTCCAGGTCATGATGGACAACGCCTCAGCCAAGAGCGTGGACGAGTGGGCCGCCCTCTGCGGGCTGAAGGCGAAAGACATCGTCGCGCTCGCCGATGAATTCACAAGCTACGGGAAGAAAGCCGGCGTGGACGTCCATCGGGGAGTGTCGCAGCACACGAATGGCTTCTACGGGTGTTCCGCGTGGCTCTCACTCAACACTCTGATTGGAAACATTGACCACAAGGGCGGAATGGCGGGCGGTTCCTCGTGGGATGCCGCGGGCACAAAGGAAGGGCAGCCATACCCGGTTGCCTCGCTCCACCCATCAAAGGCGGCGCCCTTCGGCATCGACATCATTCGCACAAACACCAAGTACGAGGAGAGCACGATCTTCAAGGGCTATCCAGCGGCCCGGCAGTGGTACCCACTCGCGTCGGACATCTACCAGGAAGTCATCCCCTCCGGCGCGACGGGCTACCCCTATCCCATCAAGGCGCTGTTTCTCTACATGGGGACTCCGGCCTACTCCAACCCGGCCAGCCAAACCCAGATAGCGGCCCTGGCCGATCCCAACAAGATCCCGCTTGTGATCACGAGTGACATCGCTATCGGCGAGACAAGCATGTATGCGGACTACATCTTCCCCGACGCGGCGAACCTCGAGCGATGGGAGATGGCGGGCACGCAGTTCTCGGTCGTGTGGAAGGTCCAGCCAATACGGCAACCGGCGATCGCGCCTCCCAACGATGTCGTGAAGGTCTTCGGAGAGGAGATGCCGATCTCACTGGAGAGCATGCTCCTCGGACTCGCGGAGAAGCTCGGGCTTCCGGGCTTTGGCCCCGGCGGCCTTGCCGCCGCGGGCGATCTGACACGGCCAGAACACTTCTACCTGAAGATGGTCGCCAACGTTGCCTTCGGTGAAAAGAAGGACGGTTCAGAAGCCGTGCCAGATGCCGATGATGCGGAAGCGGACCTGTTCGTGCGCTCGCGCTCGCACATTTCCGGGCATTCGTTCGACCCCAAGGTGTGGGCGGCATCGGTCAAGCCAGAACTGTGGCGTAAGGTCGTGTACGTTCTCAACCGCGGTGGGCGCTTCGACGATTACGCCGATGCCTACGAGGGAACCCTGCTGAAGCGCAAATACGGGGCGCAGGTCAACCTCTACCAGGAAAAGACCGCTGGTACGAAGAGTGCGATGACAGGCAAGGCATACAGCGGGATCCCCATCTATGAAGCGTCCGGAACCGACCTCATGGGCAATCAGATCAAGGATGACAGTTACGACCTGCAGCTGATCACGCACAAGGAAGTGTTCCACACCAAGAGCCGCACGGTGGCGAACCCTTGGCTGCAAGCACTGCTCCCGGCGGGTGTGTTTGTCATGAACACGGCCGATGCGAAGCGCTTGAAGTTGCGGGACGGTGACGAGGTCCGAGTCACCTCCGCGACCAATCTCGAGGGCACGTGGGACCTTAAGAATGGCCAGAAGAATCCGATGGTCGGCACGTTGAAAGTAATCGAGGGCATACGCCCGGGCGTCGTCAGCTTCTCTCTTGGGCACGGTCATTGGGCCTACGGTGCCAGCGATGTGACGGTCGACGGCAAGACGATCAAGGGACAGCCCAGCCGCGGCAAAGGCCTTCACGCCAACGCCGCAATGCGGACCGATCCCACCATCAGGGACATGTGCCTGACCGATCCCATTGGGGCGAGCGCCGTTTTCTTCGACACTCGTATCAGGGTCGAAAAGGTGTAGTGAGCTGGCCCGCCACGGATGGCGCCGTCGTGACCCTCACCAGGGTGTTGCCGGAAGGAGAGCCCTGTCCGTCCCCTCCGAGGCGGGCAAGGCTCGATTTCCGGCTTTCGGCGCGGGCCGCTGACTGGCGCGAACGCCAGCGGCGCTGCTAACCGTCCGTTAACCACCCCGGCCCACGATGGCCGTTCAAGCTACGTACGCCTCGGAGGTTAGGGCTTGTCCCGGATCGACACCGTTCAACGCATCGAAGCCATGATCGACAGCCTGGCCGAAGAGTTCGCTGGCAGCTTCAGTCGTGAGACCATCCAACAGTGCGCCTCCGACTCCTACGAATCGCTCCAGCCGGGCGTAGTGGCGGACTTTATCCCGGTGTTGGTCTACCGCTTCACGCGGGAGAGACTGCGCGCACAACTGCAGGCGGGGGGACAGGTGCACAAAGACAAGCCGGAGGTCCTGTTCGTCTGCGTCCACAACGCCGGCCGCTCCCAGATGGCCGCCGTTTTGACGGAGGCGCTCAGCGGCGGGAGGGTGAGCGTGCGTTCCGCCGGCTCCGCCCCTGCCGGCGAGATTAACCCGGTTGTCGTACAGGTAATGAACGAGCATGGCATGGACCTTGCCCAGGAGTTCCCCAAGCCGCTGACCGACGAAGCCGTCGAGGCGGCGGATGTTGTCGTGACGATGGGCTGTGGTGACGCGTTCCCCGTGTATCCGGGCAAGCGCTACGTGGACTGGCAACTCGACGACCCCGCGGGGCAACCACTGGATACCGTCCGCCGCATCCGCGATGACATCGAAGGGCGGGTCCGGGCGCTGCTCGCGGAGCTTCTTGCCGAGTGAGCACGCCCGGTGCGAGCTGTGCTCCCGGTGCGTGCCGTGTTGGACGTGACGGGGCGATGGCGGAAGATGCAGCCGATGCAAACCGCGACTGAAGCAACCGCCGCGTTTGAGCACTCGATAGTTGGCCAGCTTTCGACCCTGAACCGGTTTCTCCCGGTGTGGATCGGCCTCGCGATGGTCGCCGGTTTGGCCCTCGGGAGAGTCTTTCCTGGCCTCAACGACCAGCTCGACCGGGTCAAGGTCGATACAACCTCCCTGCCGATTGCCATCGGCCTCCTGGGGATGATGTACCCGGTGCTGGCGAAAGTGCGGTACGACCGCCTGCAGGGAGTGACGGCGGATAAGCCGCTGGTGGTCTCCTCGCTGCTCCTGAACTGGGTTGTTGGGCCGGCGCTGATGTTCGCGCTTGCGTGGGTGTTCCTGCCGGACCTGCCGGAGTTCCGGACGGGCCTCATCCTCGTTGGGCTGGCGCGTTGCATTGCGATGGTCCTGATCTGGAACTCGCTCGCCTGCGGCGATACCGAGGCGGGCGCCGTGCTGGTGGTCCTGAACTCGGTATTCCAGGTCGCCGCCTATGCGCTGCTCGGGTACTTCTACCTTGAACTGCTGCCCGGCTGGCTCGGGCTGGACACGACATCGGTAGACTTCGTCCTCTGGGATATCGCGAAGTCGGTCCTGATCTTCCTCGGCGTGCCGCTTGTCCTGGGCTTTCTGACCAGCGTGGTTGGCAGGCGGCGGAAGGGTGACCGGTGGTATGAGGAGCGATTCCTGCCGCGGATTGGCCCCTGGGCGCTGTACAGCCTTCTCTTCACGATCGTGATCCTCTTCGCGATTCAGGGCGACGCGATCACCTCGCAACCGCTGGATGTGGCCCGCATTGCGTTGCCGCTGGTGGTCTACTTCGCACTGATGTGGACTTCGGCCTTCGCCTGGGGCCGCGCCCAGGGACTTTCCTATCCGAAAACGGCAACGCTCGCGTTCACGGCCGCCGGCAACAACTTCGAACTCGCGATCGCCGTCGCCATCGCGACCTTCGGCGTCAGCTCGGGGCAGGCGCTGGCCGGCGTCGTTGGCCCACTGATCGAGGTGCCCGCGCTGGTGGCGCTGGTGTACGTGTCGCTGTGGGCGCGCCGGCGCTTCTTCGCGGCGGGCGGGGAACCGATCCCGGCGCGGGCGTAGGGCGTCGCGAAATGGGGGAGTCAGACCTCCCGCTGGGCGGTTGTGCCGCCGCGGGCTGTGTCCGGGCCGGCGCAGGCCTGGCAGAGGAGGCCTCGCGCGGCGGGCACTTCGCGTCCGTCTGACACTTCCTCGCCGCAGTCCGCGCACTCAACGCGGCGGACTGGGGGGCCGGGTTGTTCGTACAGGCCGAGCGACCATTGCACGGGGCTGATGGTGAACAGCTCCTCCGCCGGCAGATCGAGGTAGGCGCGCATCTGGGATGCGTGCCGGTCTGGGCCGGGGAAACGGTCCCTGGCGATGTCGCGAAGCCCGCTCCTGGTGGAAACGCGGATGGCGCGGCCGGTCTCGGCGTCCAGGAAGCGTGCCGCCAGTTTGCCGTAGTCGAGGAACTTCATCGTCCGCTTGCCGGGCCGGCAGCCGGTGACCGTTTGGATTGCGTCCGCGCCACAGCGGTCCGTTTCCGAGACGACGAAGAGCCGCTTGCGCCGGTCAGGGAGGGCGAGTTCCAGGGCCCGGCCAGCAGTGACCGCGAGCCGGGCGCCGAGGACCATGCCGGGGCAGGCGTGCCCGCCGTGGAAGGCGAGGGCGATGCGCAGCGTCCTGTCGAGGGCGCGGTCTCGCGGGACGAGCGATGCAATGGTTGCGAGGTGTTGCGCGGCGGCAGCGTCGATCCCGTCGAGGCTCCAGGAGCCGATGACGAGTTCGCCCTCCACGGGTTCGGCGTCTTCCGAAAGGATGGCCGGGTAGGGCTCCGGCGCGTGGGTTTCGAAGAGGACGACATCGATGTCGTGAGGGACCTGCTGGAGGAGTTCCGCGGCCGTCCCTTCGCCTGGACCGTGGGTAACCTGCAGCCGGTCGGTTGCGCGGAGGACCATCAGGGCGGGGCCGGTGTCCCAGAGGCGGGCGGAGCTCTTGCCGGGCAGGTCGAGGAGGTGGTGGGTGCGCTTGAGGTAGGCGACGCGCAGGCCGGATTGTCCGAGTCCCGCGACGAGCCGCTCGCAGAGCGAGGTTTTGCCCGAGCGCGAAGGGCCGCGGACGCAGATGACCTGGGGCCCGATCGGCCGTCCAACGAGGATTCCTGGCGTTGGCGTGATGACAGTCTTGCTCATGGTTTTCGCAGTTTGTCGCAAAGTTGGTCCCCCGCAACTGTTGCCGGTCATACTGACGGGGTGTTTCAAGCGGTGCGCGAGACGAACGGCCCCGCCGTGGGGGCTGGAAGTCGCTAAACGTGGTGGCCGGAGATGCCTGCCCGGCGCCCCTGGTGCCAAAATGGCGCTGAGCGGCCATGAAAGAGAACGGGACGATTGGAGGCTGCGGTTGACGGCGCGCCCGCGGACGGCCGGCCGACATACGCACCCGGGCAGGTCCCGGTTGAATAAGGCTGAGCCCGGCGGGAAGCAGCCGTTCGCAGAGTTCGTGCCACGGTTGCGTGAGCGGTATGAAGCCAACCGCGATGCAGCCACTGCCGCGCCGATGGCGGCCTACATGCGAGGGAAGTTCGAGTTCCTCGGGATCAAGGGGCCGCTGGCCCACAGGCTGCTCCGGGAAGCGCTGGCGGGGCTCACCCGGCCCACCCAGGCCGAGCTTCAGGAAGCGGCGGAGGCCCTCTGGGCGCTTCCCGAGCGCGAGTACAAATACGCCGGGGCCGCGATCTTGAGGAGGTACGTCGCGGCCTGCGACGCGTCGTTCCTGCCCGTTGCCCAGGAGCTCATCTTGACGAAGCCATGGTGGGACACGGTGGATGCGCTGGCGGCGAACGTGGTCGGCCCGCTCGTGGCACGGCACCCCGAACTTGGTGCGGTGATGGACGAATGGATCTTGAGCGAGGACATCTGGCTCGCCCGCACAGCGCTGCTTCACCAACTGAAGTACAGGGCCCGCACAGACGCGGCGAAGCTCACGCGGTATTGCCTTCTGCGTGGTGGCGACAAGGAGTTCTTCATCCGCAAGGCGATCGGCTGGGCGCTGCGCGAGTATTCGAAGACGGACGCGGACGCGGTCCGGGCATTCGTGGCGCGGCACGACGGCGAACTTTCCGGCCTTTCGAAGCGCGAGGCGTTGCTGTGGCTCAACGGGCGGAAGCCGAAGGCGCGGACCGCGGATTAGCGTTCCGCACCGGCGACGTTCAGCGGCAGAGAGTCTGCAGGTTGACTTATACATAGCAGCGCAATGTATCATGCCTCTATGCAAGCGAAAAGAGACGTCCGAATTGGGAAGGACCTCGTCGCTGCTTCGGCTATGCCCCTCGTCCTGGCCATTCTCGACGAGGGCGAGAGTTACGGGTACGCCATCTTGAAGCGGATCGATGAGCTGTCCGGCGGAGAGCTGGAGTGGACCGACGGGATGCTGTATCCCCTTCTTCATCGGCTTGACCGGCTCGGCTACGTCGAGGCGAGGTGGGACTCGCCGCCGGGTGGCCGGCGGCGCAGGTACTACCGCATCACTCCAGGGGGCCGGCACGCTCTCTCCGAGCAGCGCCGCCAGTGGGAGGTGGTCTCGGGGGCTCTCGAGAGCGCCTGGCATTCTTTTCAGGCCGCCAGCTCCGCTCTTGGCAGAGTCGAGGGGTGACTGCGATGGAATCAACAATCGATCCAGGTATCGAGGCCCAGATCAGGGAATGGCGGTCTTACCTGTTGCGCCGCAGGACGATCCATCACATTGACGTCGACGAACTCGAGGACCATCTACGAACCGCGATCTCGGAGCTCGGAGCGGCCGGCCTCAGCGGAGACGAGTCCTTCCTCGTTGCCATCAAGCGGATTGGCGGAGTGAACGAGCTGTCCAGAGAGTTCGCCCGCGAGCGCTCGAGTCAGCTGTGGAAGCAGCTTGTCCTCGGCGGCGACAGCGTCGGCGAGCGCTCGCCTTCGGAGTACGTCCCGCTCCTCATCACGATCTGCTTCGCCATCGGCGCCGCTGTGGCGTTCAAGCTCCCCGCCGCGTTCGGGATCAACCCGTTTGACTCCGGAACTTCCGATAGCGCGAATGGCGACGCTGACGCGTCATTTTACTTGCGTAACGCCTCGCTGTTGGCCCTGCCGTTTCTCATTGGCTTTCTTGCATGGAAGCGGAGTCTTCCGGCACGTGTGATCGCCGGGTTGGCCGTACCTTTCGTCGCAGCTGCCATCCTGGTGAATGCATTCCCCTTCCAAAGAGGCGGCGACACGGAGGTACTTGCGGCCCTCCACCTGCCGATAATTCTGTGGCTTGTTGCGGGCGTGGCGTACCTGGGCGGTGCCTGGCGGTCCGATGCCCCCCGGATGGATTTCGTCCGGTTCACGGGTGAGTGGTTCATTTACTACACCCTCATCGCGTTCGGCGGAGTTGTCCTCACGGCCTTGACCCAGGGTGTCTTCGAGGCAATTGGAATCGACGTAGCTCCCATCATCACTTCGTGGGTGCTGCCGTGCGGCGCAGTGGGTGCGCTGGTCGTGGTCGCCTGGTTGGTCGAGGCGAAGCAGAGCGTCGTCGAGAACATGGCCCCGGTCCTGACCAGCGTCTTTACCCCGTTGTTCGCAGTGATGCTGGTTGCGGCAATCCTCGGCATGGCACTGACCAGGAACTTCATCGACGCCGAACGTGATGTGCTTATCCTCTTCGATGTGCTCCTGGTGATTGTCCTCGGGCTGGTCCTCTATTCGATCTCTGCCCGTAGTTCGGATGCGAGGCCCACGCTCATGGACGCGGTCCAACTGGTCCTGGTCGTGAGCGCCCTCGTGATCGACATGCTGGCGCTGGTGGCGATGCTCAGCCGTATCACGGAGTTTGGCATTACGCCCAACCGCGCTGCCGGGCTCGGGCTCAACGTGATCCTGCTCGGGAACCTGGTGTGGTCAGCGTGGCTCCTGGCAGCTTTCCTCCGCCGAAAGCGGGTGTTCTCGGACCTGGAGCGCTGGCAGACCACCTACATTCCCGTGTACGCGGTCTGGGCAGCCATCGTGGTGGCCGTGTTCCCGCCGCTCTTCTCCTTCGCCTGACGCCGTGGCGTCAGGTGCGAGCACGCCGGGTTGCGAATCGCGAGGAGGCGGCCAGTGTTGCGCGCAGGCAGGAGGCAAGGCCGGGGCTGACTTCCGCTCCAGGGAAGGGGGGCGGCCGGCACGGTTCCGCCAGCGCCCTCTGCGAGACGCCGGCGGGGCGGAAGCCGGGGGCCGGGATTGCGGATTAGCGTTCGGGCGTTGGGAAGAGGCCAACCAGGTTCTCTTCCTCGGTCGGCAAGCTGCGCTTGATCACGTCGAGGTGGTCCAGGGCGATGCCTGCGCCAATGGCAACGCATTCGAGCGGGTTGTCCGCGACGTAACAGGGGACGCCCGTCTCCTGCGTCAGCAGTTCGTCCATGTGACGAAGGAGGGCGCCGCCGCCGGTGAGGACGATGCCGCGGTCGATGACGTCGGCGGCAAGTTCCGGGGGGGTCTTTTCGAGGACGGCGCGGACGGTCTGGACGATGGTGCCGAGGCAGTCCTGAATAGCCTGGGAGACTTCGACGCTGTTGAGGGTGATGGTCTTCGGGAGCCCGGAAAGCTGATCGCGGCCACGCACCTGCGTGCCGAGACCTTCATCCAGGGGGATGGCGCTGCCGATGGCGATCTTGATCTCTTCGGCCGTCTTCTCGCCGATGATGAGGTTGTGGCGGCGCCGTACGTAGGCCATGAGGGCCTCGTCGATCCGGTCACCGGCCATGCGCACCGATTCGCTGACCACGATGCCGTAAAGGGAGATGACGGCCGCCTCGGTCCGGCCGCCGCCGATGTTGACGATCATGTTGCCGCGCGCCGTGCCGATGGGGATGCGCGCGCCGATGGCCGCCGCGAGTGGCTCGGGGACGAGGTGCGCGGGTTTGCGGGCGCCGGCCTGCTCGGACGCGTCGCGGACGGCGCGCTGTTCAACGCTGGTGACTCCCGCGGGGACGGTGACCATCACCTCCGGACGGATGAGGTTGAACTTGCCGGTGATGTGGCCGATGAAATAGCGGAGCATGGCCTCGGTGGTGAGGTAGTCGGCGATGACGCCATCGCGCATGGGCCGGATGACACTGATCGAACCGGGCGTGCGGCCCTGCATCGCGCGCGCTTCGTTGCCGACGGCGACGATCGCGTTGTCGCGGTTGTGCCGGGCGACGACGGAGGGCTCGTTGACGACGATGCCGTGGCCTTTGACGTAGACGAGGATGTTGGCTGTGCCGAGGTCGATGCCGGCTTTTTTGGCCGCGAAGAACTCCATCGCCATCAGGTGCGCTCCACGGTGACGCCGAGCGCGCGGAGCTTGCTGTCGAGCTGTTCGTATCCGCGGTCCAGGTGGCCGATCTCTTCGATGACGGTGCGGCCCTGGGCGACGAGGGCGGCGAGCATGACGGCCGCGCCGGCCCGGACATCCAGGGCGCGCACGGTGGCGCCGTGGAGCACGGTTGGCCCGCTGACGATCGCGGATGAACCGGTGCTGACGATTTCCGCACCCATCTTGCGCAGTTCACCGACGTAGAGCATGCGGTTATCGAAGACGCGTTCGTGGATGATGGAGACGCCGGCGGCCTGGGTGAGGAGCGAGGCCATGGGTGCATGGAGGTCTGTCGCGAGGCCGGGGTAGGGCAGCGCCTGGAAGCTGACGGCGCGAAGGTGGCCGCCGCACGAAACGCGAAGCACTCCTTCGCCCACCTCAATGCGAGCGCCGGCCGCGCGCAGCTTGGTGAAGAGGGCGTCCATCACGTCGAGGGGGGCGTCGTGGATGCGGACATCGCCCCCGGTCATGGCGGCGGCGATGGCGAAGGTGCCGGCTTCTATGCGGTCCGGCATGATGCGTGCGGTGGCGCCATGGAGGCTGGGGACACCTTCAACGTCGAGCAGTTGGCTGCCGATGCCGGAGATGCGCGCGCCCATCGCGTTGAGGAGCAGGCAGAGTGCCTGGACTTCCGGCTCGGTGGCCGCGTTGACGATGGTAGTGCGGCCGCGGGCGAGGGTAGCCGCCATCATGACGTTTTGGGTGCCGGAGACGGAGGGGTAGTCCATGAAGACGCGCGTGCCCACGAGGCCGCCGCCGGGAGCGCGGGCGACGTAGCGTTCGCCGTCCCGGCTGACGGTGGCGCCCATGGCTTCGAACCCGGAGAGGTGGACGTCGATCGGCCGCTGGCCAATGACATCGCCTCCGGGCGGGGCGGAGGCGGCGAAGCCGTGGCGCGCGACCAGCGGGCCCATCACCTGGAACGAGGCGCGGTTTTCGCTGATCAGGTCCGTGGGGGCTTCGAAGACACGGACATCGCGGGCATTGAGCCGCAGTTTGCCGGCTTCGGGCCGTTCGACGGTTGCTCCAAGGCTGACGAGCAACTCACCCAGGCTATCGACGTCGGAGATATCTGGGACGTTGGTGAGGATAAGGTCCTCATCCGTGAGGAGCGAAGCGCACATGGCCGCGAGGACGTGGTTCTTCGCGCCCGAAACCCGCACCGCGCCGTTCAAGACGGCGCCGCCCTCGACGAAGTAGCGGGGGCCCCTGGACCGGTTACTCATGCAATAGATTCAGGATAGGGGGTGGGGCGGGTTGCGGCTATCGAAGGGCGGTGACTACTCCGGGAAGAACGCGGCGACGCCGCAGGTGAAGCCGGGGACCACGTCGCCGCCGGTGAGCTGGTCGTCGCCGGAAAGGATGGAGGCGCGACCCTCCGCGGGGTAGACGTGGACTTCGCGGGCTTCCGGGTAGACAACCCAGACGAGGCGGACGCCAGCGTGCAGCCATTCATCGACTTTGGCGCGCACTTCCGAGGCCTTGTCGCCCGGAGACACGACTTCGACGACGAGGTCCGGGGCGACGCGGAGGAAGCCCTGGTCACCGCGCGGTGCGCGAGCGGCGCTGATGAATGCGACATCGGCTTTCCGGGTTGTCATGGGGTCATCGAAGATGCGGATGCCGAGTTCGGAATCGGTCACGCTGCCGAGGCGGTTGGCGCGGACATGGGAACCGAGGACAGTCATCACGAATCCCGCGATTCTTGACGATTGGAAGCTCACGTTGCGTTCTCGCAGTTCACCATCGACGAGTTCATACGAGGGGCCATCCTTCGCAAGGAGGGCGGCTTCGGTTTCTTCGATGCTGGTAACGGGAGTGGCCATGGGTGCGCCTCCTCCTGCCAGTATAGGCCATGAGAAAACCACCTGGCGGCGCGCGGATGTGTTTCGCTACTCGCTTCGCGGCATGACGTGGAGGTCTTCGGGCGGCAGCTCAATGGTCCAGTGGCGGCGGTGGGCAACGTCCAGGACCTCGTACGGCCGGGCGGCGATTTCGGCTTCGAGCGACGGGCCAGGACCGGCAGGTTGGAGGTGCAGGGTATGGGTGGAGCCGTAGGCGAACTCTTCGGCGACCGTGGCGGAGAAGGTGTTGGGTCCGCCCTGTTCGCCGCGGCGCAATACCACCCGTTCGGAACGGATGGCGACATCCACCACCGAGCCGGGTGCGAGTTGCCGGGCCATGGGCGCGCAGCGCAGCGGAAGGCCATCCACTTCCACATCGACGTACCCGGCGGAGCTGGCCCGGAGGACGCCTTCGCACACGTTGCCGACGCCGGTGAGCCTGGCGACGCGGCGGCTGACGGGGCGCCGGAAGACCGTCTCGCGGGAATCGAACTGGAGGAGCCGGCCGTCGTCGAAGACGGCGATGCGGTCCGCGAGGAGGTGGGCCTCGCGGAGGTCGTGGGTAACGAAGACGATGCTGAGACCAAGGGTGGTCCGCAGCCGCAGCAGTTCCCGGCGGAGGGTAGTCCGGAGCGATTCGTCAAGGGCGCTGAACGGTTCATCGAGCAGGAGGAGGCGGCTGTCGCGGGCGAGCGCGCGGGCGAGGGCGACACGCTGGCGCTGGCCGCCGCTGAGAGTTGCTGGCCGCCGGTCTCCGAGCTCGCCGATGCCGAGGCCGTCCATCAGCTGCTGGACCCGCTGCTGCCGCCTGGGCCCGCGGGACAGGCCGAAGGCGATGTTTTGGGCGGCGGTCATCTGGGGGAAGAGGGCGAGTTCCTGGACGACATAACCGGTCTGACGTTCCTGGGGAGGCAGGTCCACGCCACGATCTGAATCGAAAACGGCGCGGTCGCCGATGACGATCCTCCCGGTCGCCGGTTTCATGAGGCCGGCGATGAACTGGAGCGTGACGCTTTTGCCGGCGCCAGAGTGGCCAAAGAGGACGACGACTTCGTCGCGCGCGCTGAAGGCTGCTTCGTAGGCGAAGGGGCCGACGGTGGCGCGGACATCGAAATCGAGGGTCACAGTGGCACTCGCAAGCGCGAGGTGACGAGCCGGAAGAGCACGAGGACAACGAGCGCGACGGCGAGGAGGACGAGTGACAGGGCGACGGCGCCGCTGAGGCCGAGCGCGCCTTCGAAGGCCTGGACGATGGCCAGGGGCATGGTCTGGGTCTCGCCGCGGAAGTTGCCCGCGAAGATGAGCGTTGCCCCGAGCTCGCCCATGGCGCGCGCCCAACAGAGCACCATCCCGGCGGCCAGGGCCGGACCTGCCTGGGGAGCAATGACCTGGAAGAAGGTTCGCAGGCGGGACGCGCCGAGCGTGTAGGCCACCCGTTCGTACTGGGGGTCCACTTCGTCAAAGCCAGCCCGCGCCGCGCGCACGTAGAACGGGGCCGCGACCAGCACCTGGGCCATGATGACGGCGGTGGTGGTGAACCCGAGCGTGAGGCCGGCCCATTCTTCGAGCGGCTGACCGAGCAGACCGCGGCGGCCGAAGGCCGTGAGAAGCGCGACGCCGGCGACCGTGGGCGGGAGGACGATCGGGAGGTCAACGAAGGCATCGACCAGGCTCTTTCCGGGGAACGTTGCACGCGACAACAGGTAGGCGACCGGCGTCCCGAAGAGGACGGCGATGGCCAGGCTGACGATCGACGTCCAGAGCGACAGCCAGAGGGCGTCGCGGACGACGCCCGAACGGGCGGTTTCCCAGGTTTCGCCGTCGGCGAGCGCGCGCTGGATAAGCCCGGCGAAGGGGAGGAGGAAGAAGAGGGCGAACACGGCTGCCAGCAGCAGGACGGTGGTCAGGGCGAGGCGGTCGGTGCGCTGACGCATCATGGGGCCGGCAACTCGCGGTTCACAGGGTCATCGGGGCGCGGCTGATGAACTCGTATTGCCTGGCCGGGCGATGGGCGCCGCGCTTCAGCGTTTGGCCGGTTTCGCGGACGATGCCGAGGCCCACGACGCGGCGGCGGAAGTTCCGCTTGTCCATCGGCTCGCCGAGGATCGCCTCGTAAACGCGCTGCATCTCCGTGAGGGTGAACTGCGCGGGCAGCAGACTGTAGACAACGTTCGTATACTCGAGCTTGCTCCGCAGCCGTTCCTCGGCGTAGCGGAGCACGCGTTCGTTTTCGAAGGCGAGCGGCGGCAGGCCGCGGGCGGGGTGCCAGGCTGGCCGCCACTCCAGGTCGGTGCGGAGCCGGACCTGGGCGACGTCCACGAGCGCGAAGTAGGTGACGACTACCTCCGCTCGGCCCTCGCCGAGCCGGTCGAAGGTGTAGAGCTGTTCGAGGAAGACCTCGGAGACGCCGGTCTCGTCGGCCAGCTTGCGGGCGGCGGCGCCGTCGAGCGATTCGCCTTCCCGCAGGACGCCGCCAGGCAGCGCCCACTCGCCCCGGCCTGGGTCGGCCGCGCGTTCGATGAGGAGCACGGAGAGGCGCTCCTGCTGGACCGTGAAGATCACGACGACAACGGCTGCGGCCACGGGGAAAGTGTAGCCCCTCGGTGGCCAACGCTCAGACCTTTGGGGCGACTTCGCGCATGAAGCGGCGGAGCGTGGAGAGGAGCTCGTCCTGCGTGCGTGCCGGGAGCGAGAGCATTAATTCGTCCAGGCCGGCGGCGGCGTATGCCTGGATGTCGGCGGCCTGCTCAGCGGGGGTGCCAGTGAGGGGCTGGCGGTCTCCCGAAGGAGGTCGGCGCCCACCGGGCATGTGGCGGAGGCAGACGGGCCCGGGCGCGCGGCCGAAGCGGCCGCATTGCGCACGGTATTGTGCGACGAGCGGCGCCAATTCGGCGGGCGAGAGGTTGATCGGGTGCCAGCCGTCGCCGAGTTCGGCCGCCCGGCGAATGCTGGCCACGCCATTGCCGCCAACCCAGAGGGGGATCGTCCCCCGGCGGCTTGTGGCGGCCTTCGGGAACATTCGCATCTTGTCGTACTTCTTAAAGCGGCCTTCGAAACTGGAGGTTTCCGTTTCCCAGAGGTTGCGGAAGACCCGCAGTGCCTCATCTGTGCGCGGGCCGCGCTCTTCGAAGGGGACGCCCAGGGTGGCGAACTCCTCCGGCAGCCAGCCGGCGCCAACGCCTACGACCAACCGCCCGGCGCTCAGGTAATCGACGGTGCTCAGGAACTTCGCCGTGAACACAGGGTCGCGGTAGGGGAGGATGAGGACACTGGTGCCGAGGGTGACGTGGCGCGTCTCCGCGGCGAGGAAGGCGAGCGTGGCGAGCGGCTCATCCATGAATTCGGGGATGTAGCCGGAGCCTTCGGGGACGATGATATGGTCGCTGACCCAGAGGGAATCGAAGCCGAGGTCCTCGACGGCGTGGGCGACGGCGCGGATGGAATCCGGGGTGGCGAAGGCGTTCGCCTGGGGGGCTGCGACACCGTAGCGCATGGGATGGCTCCTGGAAGGGGATGGAGGTGGGAGTGAGCCTACACGAGACGGCGGTGGACGTCCCCGGCGGGCGGGTGACCGCAAGCCAGCGCAGCCGGTACAATAACGTTCCGCGCGGAGGGGTCGCATAGTGGCCGAGTGCGGGCGCCTGCTAAGCGCTTACTGGTTGTTAAGATCAGTCGAGGGTTCGAATCCCTCCCCCTCCGCCACTCTTTGTGCTGCCAGCCATCAGCTTCCAGCTGCCAGCCTGGATCGTGCCGCGCGTGACCTTACCTGCGCCAATCCCGCCGCTGGAAGCCGGCGGCTGGAAGCTGGAAGCCACAATGAAGTACTACCTCTGGACTGTTGGTTGCCAGATGAACAAGGCGGATAGCGAAAAGCTGGCCGCCGGTTTTGACCGCCTGGGCATGAAGGCGGTAGACCGTGCCGAGCGCGCAGACCTTGTGGTGATCAATACGTGCAGCGTGCGCCAGCATGCCGAAGACCGGGCCTATTCCAAGTTGGGCCGCGTGCGTGACCTGAAGAAGGAACGGCCAACGCTGAAGGTCGCGGTGATGGGCTGCATGGTGGGATTGAAGACGGGCGAACTGGAAAAGCGCTTCCCCTACGTGGACGCCTTCGCGCGGCCGCAGCAGTTCGGGCCGGTGATGGCCCTGGTGGAGGAGCCCGCGGAGGACATGGGCGGCGAGTTCTGGCCGACGACGTACGCCGTCCCCGAGGGCCCCACGGCGTTCGTACCCGTCGTCCACGGCTGCAACAAGTTCTGCACGTACTGCATCGTCCCCTACCGGCGTGGGCGCGAGAAGAGCCGGCCGATGGACGAGATCGTGCGCGAAGTGGGCTACCTCACGGTCCACGGTGTGCGCGAGGTGACCCTGCTCGGCCAGACGGTTGAGGCGTATGGCCATGACCTGGCGGAACAGCCAGACCTCGGCGACCTGATGCGCGAACTCTCGGCGCTGGAACGACTGGAACGCATCCGCTTCCTCACTTCCTACCCGAAGGACATGACGCACCGCATCCTCAAGACGATTGCGGAGTTGCCGAAGGTGATGGAGTGCTTTTCACTTCCCGTGCAGGCGGGGAGCGACGCAGTGCTGCAATCGATGCGCCGCGGTTACACGATCGGGGAGTACCTGGAGAAGATCGCCGAGGTGCGCGCGCTGATGCCCAACGCCGGCATCACCACGGACATCATCGTTGGCTACCCGGGAGAGACGGAGGCCGACTTCGAGGCGACGTGCGACGTGTTGGAACGGTTGCGATTCGACAAGGTCCACGTGGCGGCCTATTCGCCCCGCCCCGGGACCATTGCTCACCGGACGATGGCGGATGACGTGCCGCAGGCGGTGAAGGCCGAGCGGCTGCACCGCGTTGAGGAGATCGAAGAGCGGATCTCGCGGGAAATTAACGCGTCCTACGTCGGGACAACCCAGGAAGTGTTAATCGAGGGGCTGAAGCACGAGCAGCCGTTTGGGCGGACGCGAACGGGCAGGCTGGTCCACGTCGACGCACCCGCTCGCATCGGCTCGCTCGTTGATGTCCGCATCGAGCATGCGGGGCCGTTTTCGCTGCGAGGGAGTTTCGTGGACGCGCTGGTGCTGGCGTAGGGCTGTGGCGCAGTCCTCGGCTACCGAAAAAGGCGACCCACAGGGATCGCCTCTCTGAATTCGTCTGGTGGAGCTGGAGGGATTCGAACCCTCTACCTCAACACTGCCAGTGTTGCGCTCTCCCAAGTGAGCTACAGCCCCGGAACAACCTCTCGATGGTAGCAGCGGCCCCTTTGGGCGGCAAACCAGTGGAGCCTGGGCGTGACCGTGGCAGTTACTTCCTGGTGCGGGGGTCGAGCGCGTCGCGGAGGCCGTCGCCGAGGAAGGTGAAGCAGAGCATCAGGACGGCGACCATGATCGCGGGCCAGACGACGAGCCAGTTGTTGGCGAAGAGGTTCGAATAGCCGTCACCCATGAGTGCGCCGAGGCTGGTATAGGGGGAAGGGACGCCGAGGCCGATGAAGCCGAGGGCGCCTTCAGCGAAGATCGCGAGCGGGATGCCGAAGGTGACGGAGACGATGACCGTGCTCAGCGTGTTCGGGAGCATGTGGGCGCGGACGATGCGCCAGGGGCTGGCGCCGATGGCGCGCGCGGCGAGGACGTAGTCCTGCTCCTTGATGGAGAGCATCTGGCCGCGAATCAGGCGGGCGATGGTCACCCAGCTCACGAAGGAGATCGCGAGGATGGTGACCAGCAGCGGCGCGGGAAAGCCAAGCAGCTGGGGATTGCCGCTGCCGATTATCGGCCACTCCCGGCCGAGCAGTACCTGGCGAAAGAGGATGATGGCGAGGAGGTCCGGGAAGGCGTAGGCGAGGTCCGTTATCCACATCAGGATGCCGTCGCTCACTTTGCCGCCGAGGGCGGCCCCCATGCCAACGGTGATGCCGATAAGGAGGACGATGAACTGGGTGCCGAGCCCGATCTTGAGGGAGAAGAGGGTGCCATACATCAGGCGCGCCCAGGAATCGCGCCCCAGGACGTCGGTCCCCAGCCAGTATTCGGCGCTGGGCGGGGCGTTGGTGTTGGTGTACTGCTGTTGGACGGCGCTGTGGCGTTCGACGGCCGGGACGTACTGGGCGGTTATGGAGACGGATGCGATGAGGATGAGGATGATCGCCGAGACGAGCGCGAGGCGGTTCCGGATGAGCCGCCGGAAGGCCATGCTCCAGAGGCCGCGCTGTTTGGTGGCAAGTTCTTCGCTGGCGAAGTCGAACGGTTGGGCGATTGTGTTTGAGGCCATCGTGGTGTCCTTGCCCTACAGCCTGATTCTCGGGTCGGCGACTGCGTACAGGAGGTCGACGATGAGATTCATGGCCGCGATGACGACCGCATAGAACAGCGTAACCCCCATGATGACACCGTAGTCGCGGATGAGCACAGACCCTACGAACGTGTTTCCGAGGCCGGGGATGGCGAAGGCGTTTTCAACGATGAAGGAGCCGGTGATGAGGCCCGCGAAGATCGGCCCAAGCACCGTGAGGACCGGGATCATGGCGTTCTTGACGGCGTGCTGGATGATCACTCGGGTTTCCTTGACGCCTTTGGCGCGGGCAGTGCGGATGTAGTCCTGGCGGAGGATATCGAGCATGGATGCGCGCGCGATGCGGGCGACGAAGGCCCCCGGCAGCATGCCGAGGGCGACGGTGGGCAAGACCATCTTCTTGTAGTTCCAGAGTTCCCAGCCGAGCACGTCGAACCAGTCGACTTTGAGGGCGAAGAGGATAACCAGGAAGGGGGCGAGGATGAAGCTCGGCAACGCCGCGCCGCTGGTGGCGATGAAGACCCCCACGTAGTCGCCGATGCCGTTCTGGTTGATGGCGGCGATGATGCCCAGCGTGAGCCCCATGGTCACCGCGAAGAGAAACGCCGAGATGCCGAGTTGGATGGAGACGGAGAAGCGGTCGCCGATGATGTCGCGTACGGGGCGGTCGTTGGAGAACGAGATCCCGAAATCACCCTGGACGGTGCGCTGGAGGTAGTTGACGTACTGGGTGAGGAGCGTGCCGTCGAGGTCGTAGCGTTCGTTGAGACGTTGCCTGGCGGCTTCCGAGAGAGGCTTTTCGGTGTCGAACGGGCCGCCTTCGACGGAGTGCATGAGGAAGAAAGTGACCGTGGCGACGGCGAACAGGAGCGGGATCATCAGGAGGATTCGCCGGATGGTGTACGCGACCATTGTTGGTTACCCGAGGGATTAGCTGGATGGGGTGCCCGGGGGCACCCCATCCACGCTGACTGTTGCTAGGTTAGCGGCCGCGCGCCGGAAATGACCAGCGCGCCCGCCAATTACTTCTTGGTGGTGGTCCAGAGTTCGACACTGGTGTCGCCCGGGACCTGCTTGTCGTCGGCCTTCTTGTTCTCGACCATGCCCTTGATGTAGGGCTTGACGACGGCGTGGAAGCCGACCTGCCACATGGGGGCCATGCCGCAGACGTTTTCGACGACGAGCTTTTCAGCGTCGCGGTACTGCTGGCGGCGCTCTTCGTCCTTCTGGTTGAACTTGGCCTTGGCGATGACGTCGTCGATGGCCTTCATGGAGCAACTCTGCTTGTTGATGGAGCCACCGGTCTCATAGAGGCCGAGGATCCAGTTTTCGGGGTCGGGGTAGTCCTCGCCCCAGCCCCCGAGGACGATCTGGAAGTCGCCGCTGTTGAAGCGGGACGAGCGCGTCCTGGAGTCCGTGTATTCGAGGGTGATTTCGATACCGAGATACTTCTTCCATTCCGCCTGGAGGAACTCGCCGATTGCTTTGTTCGTCGCCGAATCGACCTGGAGGACGGTCAGCTTGGGGAAGCCGGCCCCCTTGTCGTAGCCAGCCCTTTTCAGGCTTTCGGCGGCTTTCGTGGGGTTGAAGCCGATTGCGGCGTCGAAGGCGTCCGGCTTGGTGCCGGAGCGGCTGGGTGGCATCCAGGTTGTGGACGGGATGTTCGCGCCGTTCAGGATCGTGTCGTTGAGCGTCTTGCGGTCGGTCGCCTGGCTGAGTGCGAGGCGGACGTCCAGCTTGGCCAACGTCGGGTCCTTGAGGTTCGGCTCGATACCGGTGGTGCGCGTTGCGGCGTACGAAACGAGTTCCTTGCCAAGCGTCGGGTCCGCTTTCACGGCCTTCAGTTGGGTAGAGGGGACCGTCGTGGCATCGATTTCGCCGGCGCGGTAGGCGTTGAGGGCGACCGCGGGGTCATCGATGTAGCGAAGGACCAGCTTTTCGACCTGGGCCTTCTGCTTGCCGGCATACTGGTCGTTCGGGACCAGCTCCATCTTGTCCTTCTCGGTGTAGGCGGAAGGCTTGAAGGGGCCGTTGTAGACGTTTTCCATCGGGCCAGCCCACTTGCCATCGACGGTCGCCTTGTGCTTCGGCGCGGGGAAGGTGGGCCAGAGGGCGAGGAGGATGGTAAAGGTCGGCTGCGGGTCGGTCAGCTTGTATTCGATGGTGGTGGCATCGACGGCGCGGACACCAACGGCCTTTTGCAGGGCGGCCTTTTCTTCAGCCGTTTTCTTGGCTGCACCGTAGTAGTCATCGCAACCGACGACGGCCGTCAGGATGTACTGGTAGTGACCGGCGTTGTCCGGGTTGCACGTGCGCTGGAGGCCGAGGACGAAGTCAGCAGCGTCGAGCGGCTGGCCGTCCGACCATTTGAGGCCAGGCTGCAGCTTGACGGTGTACGTCTTGCCGTCGGCGGAGACGGTTGGCATGCCCGCGGCCATGGCCGGCTGGGGCTTGCTGTCGGCGTCAAGGTGATAGAGCCCGCGCCAGACCATGAAGAAGTGTTCGATGTCCTGGTTGAAGTCCGCGAAGTGCGGGTCCCAGCTTTCGAACTGGATCGTACGGATGGTGATGGTGCCGGACGGCTTGGTGACAGCCGGCGCGGTGGGCGAACCGGCGGCGGCAGTGCCGCCTGGGGCCTTGGTCGGCTCTGCGTTATCGTCGTCGCCACACGCTGCGGCGATGGCGAGGACGGCGAACATTGCGAGGACGCTGAGCAGCATCCTCCACTTTGGCTTGGTCATCGGTTGTAGGTTCCCTCCTCTATCGATTAACCGGACGGTAAGGTGCGCGCCGCGCCGCTTAAAGTCAACAACTTCTTTACGGTGGGCCGGCCGCTTCACAGGCTCTTCAAGTCGCCGCTCCACCTCCTCATGGTCACGCGGCTCGCGCGATCTCGTGGGCCACGGTTCCGGATGTCCGGAGGCCCCTGATGCGGGTACGCCCGGCGATCCGGCTATGGATCTCTTTGCGTAATGTATACCGGTTTCCAGTCCGGTATAGCCCAGGGCGGTGGACAACTTCAAGCGCGGCGGCGCGCCGCGCCCGGCCTGTTCGATCGTTCGCGGGCTGCTGCCTAAGCTTGGATGGCCCGCGCGGCGCTCATCCTTCTCCCCCGGAGCCTGGCCACCATGTCCCGAGTCCTTGCCATTGTCAGCGTGCTTGGGCGCGACCAGAAAGGTGTCGTCGCCCGCATCAGCACGCACCTTGCCGACCGGGACATCAACATCGAGGACATCGAGCAGCGGGTGGTGCGCGGGCAGTTCCTGATGGACATGCTGGTGGACATCACGGAGGCGTCCGTTTCGCTGGACGAGCTGGTCACGGGTCTCCTGGGGATCGGCCAGGAGATCGGGATGGAGATCCGCGTCACGCTCCACAATGAGCGGGAGCGGAAGCGGGTTGCAATCCTGGTGAGCAAGGAGCCGCACTGTCTCGAGCAGTTGCTCAGCGACCAGCGCCAGGGCGCGCTGCACGGTGAGATTGCGCTGGTCCTGGGGAACCACGAAGAACTCCGGCCGATCGCCGAAGCTCGCGGCATCCCGTTCAGGTGGTTTCCGAGCACCGACAAGGGTGCCCACGAGGAGTTCCTGGTCCGCGAGCTGGACGCGGTGAAGGCGGACGTGGTGGTCCTCGCGCGCTACATGCAGGTCCTTACGCCAGTGGTTCTGGGCCCGTACGCGGGGCGGATTATCAACATCCACCCATCGCTGCTGCCGTATTTTCCCGGCGCGAACCCGTACCGCCAGGCCTGGGAGGACGGTGTGCGGGTAACCGGCTGCACCGCCCACTTTGTTACCGAGGAGCTGGACGCCGGGCCGATCATCCTCCAGGACGTGTTTCACATCGACGTTGGCGTGGACACCGTGGACGATGTGCGCAAGAAGGGGCGCGCGCTCGAAGGCGCGGTGCTGAGCAAGGCGGTCCAGCTCTACCTGAACAACGAAGTGGTCGTCATCAACGGGAAAGTCGTGTTCAAACCGGGGATGAAGACGCTCCTGAGGGACCTGGACGAGCGTTAGCCGCCGGGCTGGCAGGCGGGGCAGAGCCCGTAGAGCTCAAGGCTGTGGCCGTCCAGGCGAAAGCCCTCGCGCCGGGCGTTGCGGCGAATGAGGGCGTCGAGTTCCGGGTCACTGAACTCGCTGACGGCGCCGCAGCTTTCGCAGATCAGATGGTGGTGGTGCTCGCTCTGGGACAGCTGGTAGCGGACACCGCCATCGCCCAGAGGAAGGCGGCAGACGACGTCCAGGTCCTGGAGCAGTTTGACGGTGCGGAAGACCGTGGCGCGGCCGACATCCGGGGCGGCGAGGCAGATGTCCTCGACGGTGAAGGGCGTGACGGTACCCGCGATCGCATCGAGGACGGCGCGGCGGGAGCCGGTGACGCGGTGTCCCTGGCCTTCCAGGCGTGCGATCGTCTCTTGTGTGGCGCCGGGCACGTTTCGATCGTAGGAACGGCCGCCGAGGGGTGTCAACGCAGCGCCGCGAGGGTCGCCCGTGTCTTCCAGTGCCTCCAGATGAACATCGCTTTGATGCCCGGCCGGATGAGCAGCCATTCGATGAACTCGCCGGGCGGAGTGGGGATGGCGCGGAAGGCGACGGCGTCGGTGAGGCGGCTCCCGGCGCCGTCGGCGGCGACGCGGTGCTGGTGCCGCCAGGCGAGGAAGGGCCCGGCGATTTGCGTGTCCTCGATCAGGCGGCCGGGTTCGACCCTGGTCACGCGGGCCCGCCAGGTCAGGCCCAGAGGGCCGACGGCAAGGCGGAAGACCTGTTCGTCGCCCGGTTCGGTGGGTTTGGGCTCGCTGAGCAATGTGAACCGGGGGATCGGTGGCGAAATCCTCGCGAGGTTGCGGACGTCCCGGTGGAAGTCGTAGAGGATGTCTGGCGGTACAGGGAAGCGCGAGGTGTGGACAACGAGGGTCATGGGCGGCGCTCCTCCCTGAGGAACTCAATCATATCCAGGGCAGGTGGGGAAGCGGCAGTGCACGTGGGCGCGGGCGCTGCCCGGCGCACGCTTCGGGCTGGTGGGCACAGTTGGCGATGTTGGCGCGCACACGCTGGCGCCGCGAGAGGCGAGGTAAGGTGTCCCCGCAGCCCGGAGTCCTCAAGGCGATCAATGGTGTGCCGGGCGCGAAAGGGGACATCATGAAGATCCTCGTTGCTGGTGGGACGGGATTCCTCGGCCGGGAGATCGTCCACGCGCTGCTCGAGTCCGGACACTCGGTGACGGTTGGCTCGCGCTCCTGGCGGAAAATGGGCGGCGGCGACATCCGCGCGCACTGGGTGGAGGCGGATGTCGCCAACCCGGCGACCCTGCCGGCGGCGCTGGCCGGTTTCGAGGTAGTGGTGGACGCGGTCCAGTTCCCCAATAGTCCGGTCGAGGACCCGAAGAAGGGCTACACCTTCGAGCAGGTCGATTTCGAAGGCACCCGCAACCTTGTGGACGCGGCGAGGACGGCGGGCGTCGCGCACTTCATCGGCCTGAGCGGGGTGGGGGCAGCGGACGACGCGCCCTATCACTGGTTGCGGTTCAAGTGGCAGGAAGAGGAGCACATCAGGGCGAGCGGTGTCCCGTACACGATTTTCAGGCCGAGTTGGGTGTATGGCGCGGGAGACGTTTCCCTGAACCGCTTCATGGGCTTCGCCCGGTTCTTGCCATTCGTCCCCGTTGTGGGCAACGGAAAGACGCGGATCAATCCACTCTACGTTGGCGACCTGGCGGCGCACGTGGCCGCATCTGTCACGAACGCGGCGGCGAAGGGCGGACTCTTCGAAATCGGCGGGCCGGACATCCTGACGATGGACGAGGTGATCAAGACGGCCCTGCGGGCGCTCCACAAACGGCGCATCCTCCTGCACAACCCCAGGCCGGTGATGAAGCTGATCGCCGGTGTCCTTCAGCACCTGCCGGGCCGCCCGCTCACGCCTGACGCGGTTGATTTCATCACGATGGATGGGGTCGCGGATACGGCAGCCCTCCGGGAAGTGTTTGGGCTGCCTTTGCAGACGCTGGAAGCGGGCCTCGCGAACTACCTGGGGAAGGATTGAGAGGCGAGCAGGGGCGCATCAATAGTTGTTATAGGTAGGGTTGTGCAATCCCCCGCCCGAAGGGGTAGTATGCGCCTGCGGTGTGCGGGGGCCGTGTTGAAAACCGATTACACCCCCCATGGAAATGATAAGTGCGCGCTGATACTTCGGATGTGGCGTTTCGGTTGTTGCTGGCGCTCGGCGAGCTCTGGGATGGGCTGTCACGCGCGGACATCGACCCGACAAGCAGAGGATTGCACCTGACGCTGGAGTATCTGGGCGGCTACACTCGCTACTCCGCGGGGCCGGCGTCGCATCCCCGCCTGGTGGTCGAATGGAGTGAGTCCGCCCGGCATCTGCGCGTCCTGCGTTGTGATGACTGGGCGGGATTCGAGGCAACGGTTTCGAACACCGTCTCATACATCCGTGCTGAAGCACGTGCCCGCGGCCTGATCGAGGTGGTGGACAAGTCTCTCGCGGTAGCCTGCCAGGAGCCGTTGCCGGCGCGGCGGACGGTGGTCCACGGACCGCCGGCGCCGGTGGCGCCGGTGCTCAAGCGGGCGTAGTGCGCGGGGCCACGCGGCGCTAGTATTGGCCGATGTCCCAGGTTGCCGGCTTACCGCTTCGGTTTCGGTTTCTCCCCCTGCTTCACGAAGCGCACACGCGCGACGGCTGGCTTTCGCGGGAGGCAGTGGAGACGATCGCGCGGCAGGTCCGCATCCCGCTGGCGGAGGCGTGGGAGGCGGCCACGTCGTTCCCCGAATTCCGGTTTGCCGCTGGCGGAGGCGACGGTGGCGGTTGCGGAGGCCTCAGTTGCGTGGTCAACGGCGCCCCGCCCTCGGAATCCGTCCACGCCAGGTGCCGGTTCCGCTGTTTTGAAGCGCCGGTGAGCGGCGGCGAGGACGACTTCCCGGAAGAGATGATCCGCCTAGCGGGGAGGCTGCTCGCGCCGGACATAACCGGCTGGGATGGGCTGCGGGCTGCCTCGTCGATGGGCTCCGCGAGGGCCCTCGACATGATCGACCGTGCCGGAATCCGGGGGCGTGGCGGCGCCTATTTCCCTGCTGCCCGGAAGTGGCGCGCCGCATTGGGCCAGGGCAGGCCGCTGGCGCTGGTGATCAACGCCGAGGAGGGAGAGCCGGGCGTTTTCAAGGATCGCGCGGTTCTTTGCCGGCGTCCGCGGCGGTTCGTCGAAGGCCTGGCGATCGCTGTGTCTGTCCTGCGGCCGGCGGTGACGGTGATCTTCATCAACGGTGAGGCGGCGCCCGCACGGCGTTCCGTGGAAACCGTGATTGCGGGAGCCGGGGAAGTCTTCCCCGGCGGCGTGGAGGTGGTCCCGGGCGGGGGCGGCTACGTGCTGGGCGAGGAGACGACCCTGCTCAACGCGCTGGAAGGCCGCAAGCCCGCGCCGCGGCTGAGGCCGCCCTACCCCGTCGAATCCGGCCTCTTCGGGATGCCGACGGTGGTAAACAACGTTGAGACGATCGCGAACCTGTCGATCCTCTTCCGCGAAGGCGAAGCGCCGTTCCTTGATCCGGACCCGGCTGCCGCGGGAGGGTCGAAGCTCTTCAGTGTGAGCGGTAGGGTGGCGCGGCCGGGACTCTATGAAATGCCCCTGGGGACGCCCTTGCGCGTGCTGCTCGCGGCAGCCGGGGAGAAGGACGGCGCTGCTTTTGCCGCAGTCCTCGCGGGCGGGCCTTCGGGTGGCTTCCTTCCCGCTTCGGAGTTCCACAGGCGGCTGGTGCCGGGCTTGCTGCACCCGACGGGCGCGGTGACCGGGTCCGGCGGCATGGTGGTGCTGGATACCACCTCCGACCTTCGCGCCGCCGTGCTGGAGACCGCCCGCTTCAACGCGCGCGAATCCTGCGGCAAGTGCACGCCCTGCCGCGAAGGGTTGCCACGGGTGGTTGAATCGCTTGCGGAAGGCCACACTGAAGGGCTCGACGACCTCCTGGAGGTGGTTGGGGCTGCTTCTCTCTGCGGCCTCGGACAGATGGCGCCGGGGCCCATCCGCAGCGCGCGCCACTTCTGGCCGGAGCTGTTTTCATGAGCCTGATCCTGAACGGGGACGAGGTGGAGGCGGGCGGAAGCGTGCTCGATGCCGTGCTGGCCGCGGGGATCGAACTCCCGCACCTCTGCAAGGACGACAACCTGCCGGCGATCGGCGCCTGCCGGACGTGCCTGGTGGAGGCGGATGGCCGGATTGTGGCCGCCTGTTCATTCCCCGCGTCCATGGCGAAGCGCGTGGACACGGAGACGAAAACGGCGCGCCGCATCCGCCGGGGGGTGCTGGAACTCACGCTTGCGATGCAGGCCGAGCGCGGCGACGAAGGGGGGCCGCTCGCCGGGGAGACAGCCTCCACGGCTTCTCGCGAGGGAGCCGCGGTCGACCGCTTCGCCGTGCGGACGGGCCGCGCCGTCGATGCCACGAGTCCGTTCTTCTCGTTTCACGAAGCGGCCTGCATCCTCTGCGGGCGGTGCGTGGTGGCCTGCCAGGACTTGCAGCACATCAGCGCGATCGGCCTCGCCGGGCGCGGGCGCGATACGCGCGTCACACCCGGCGCCGCGGATACGTTCCGCGAGTCCATCTGCACATCCTGCGGTTCGTGCGTCGCCGCTTGCCCAACGTCAGCCCTGCGGCCAAGAGGAGGTGCCGAATGACCCGCCAGGTCCCAAGCACGTGTCCGTATTGCGGCGTTGGCTGCGGCATCGTCATCAGCGTGGCGGGCGAGCGGATCGTCTGGGTGGACGACCAGCCGGGCAACCTTTCGAGTGAGGGGATGCTGTGCGTCAAGGGACGATTCGGGACGACCTTCGTGAACCACAGGGATAGGCTAGCCACACCGCTTATTCGCAGGGGCGGCGAACTCCAACCGGCCTCCTGGGACGAAGCCCTGGACCTGGTCGCGATGCGCTTCGCGGAGCATCGTGGGCGTTTTGGCAGCTTCGCTTCGGCGAAGGCAACGAACGAAGACGCGTTCATCCAGCAGAAATTCGTGCGCCTGGTGATGGGCACCAACAACATCGACCACTGCACGCGCCTCTGCCACTCCCCCAGCGTGGAGGCGATGCTTCAGCAGTTCGGCAGCGGGGCGACGAGCAACTCCTATTCGGACTACGAAGCTTCTTCCTGCATCATGCTGGTGGGTTGCGACCCGGGCTCCAATCACCCGGTAATCGCCTCGCGGATGCGGCGCGCGATCGACACGCGCGGCACGCGGCTGATCGTCGTGAACCCGCGGCGGATCGACATGTGCGACCGCGCCACCATCTTCCTGCAATCGCGTCCGGGCACCGATGTTTCTCTGTTCAACGGGATGGCGAGGGCGATCCTGGATGCGGGACTGGCGAACACGGGCTTCATCGCGGCGCGGACGGAGGGCTACGAAGCGTGGCTGGCGGCTGTCCGGGAGGTCACGGTGGAGCAGTGCGCCGAGGTCTGTGGCGTGGCCGCGGAAGACCTTCGGATGGCGGCGCTCCTCTATGCCAACCCGCCGCAGCTGGATGCCCGCGAACCCGGGAGTTGCCTGGTCTGGGGGATGGGCGTGACCCAGCACACCAACGGCACGGACAACGCCCACGCGCTCCTCAACCTGGCGCTCTTCACGGGCCAGCTCGGCCGCCCGGGAAGTGGTGTTTCGCCGCTCCGCGGCCAGAATAACGTCCAGGGCTGTGGCGACGCGGGTTGCATCCCTGATTCGCTCCCCGGCTACCAGCGCTACGACGAGGCGGTGCCGGCGCCGTTCGAGGAGCTCTGGGGCGGGGGACTGCCGCGCGTTCCCGGGCTGAAGGCAACCGATATGGTCGAGCAGATCGCCGGTGGCACGATCCGGGCGATGTACATCGTTGGCGAAAACCCGCTGCTCAGCGAGCCGAACCTCCACCACGCCACCGAACTCATTCGCTCGCTCGATTTTCTCGTCGTCCAGGACCTGTTTCTGCACGAGACCGCGCAGCTTGCGGACGTTGTCCTGCCCGCCTGTTCGTTCGCGGAGAAGGACGGTACGTTCACGAACAGCGAGCGGCGTGTGCAGCGCGTCCGCCGCGCCATTGCGCCGGTAGGCGAGAGCCGCCCGGACTGGGAGATCGTCTGCGATATCGCCCGCAGAATGTGTGCCCACTCCGGCCTCGATACCCGCCAGTTCTCCTACAGCGGCCCCGCGGAGATCTTCGCCGAGATGGCGCGCCTCACTCCCTTCCTCCGCGGGATGAGCTATGAGCGGCTGGACCGGGAGGGAGGCCTGCAGTGGCCGTGTCCCGAGCCCGGCCATCCCGGTACTTCGTACCTCTACGGGGAAAGCTTCCCGAGGGGGCTGGGCAAGTTTGTCCCCGTGCGTCAGGCGGCGGCAGCGGAAGAGCTCCCCGACACCGAATACCCGCTGATCCTGAATACGGGCCGGATGCTCTACCACTGGCACGGCGGCACGATCACACGGCGCGTGGAGGCGCTCATGGAACGTGCCGGCGCGTTGCCCGTCGCCATCCACCCGGACGACGCGGCGGCCGCGGGTATCGTCGAAAACGACACGGTTGTGCTGTTTTCGCGCCGGGGGCGCGTTTCCGGCGCGGCGGTGCTTACTGACTCCGTGCGCGCGGGCAGCGTCTTCATCCCGTTCGTCCGGCTTGGGGAGAGCGCGGCGAACTTCCTCACGAACAGCGCCTACGACGCCCAGTCGCGGATCCCGGAGTACAAGGTGTGCGCGGTGCGGATTGAGAAGAAGCGTGAGCGGAAGGATGCTGCAGGCGCGCCGGGGATTGGGCGGGAGCGCGCGTAACCGCGAAAAGCGGCGGGAAAGCGCACACAGGGGCCCCGGAGCCTGCTAGGATCGGCTATCTCACCAGGGAGTAGCCGCGATGACGCTGCCGCTCGAAGGCCTCCGGATCCTCGATTTCACCCAGTACGAAGCGGGAACTTCGGCCACGCAGACGCTCGCCTGGCTGGGGGCGGACGTGGTGAAAGTGGAACCGCCGGGGATCGGCGAACCGGGCCGGGGATTGAGCGTGGCCCCGGCGGACCGGATGTACTTCCTCAACCTGAACGGCAACAAGCGCAGCGTCGCGATCAACCTCAAGCGAGCCGAGGGGCGTGACCTGGTCCTCCGCATGGCGCCGAACTTCGATGTCGTTGCGGAGAACCTGGCCCCGGGCACGATGGAGTCGCTGGGGTTGGGGTTCGAGGCGTTGAAGTCCTGCCATCCGCGGGTGATCTACGCCTCGATCAAGGGGTTCGGTTCGGCCGGGCCGTACGCCCATTACCGGAGTTTCGACATGGTTGCGCAGGCGGTGGGCGGGAGCATGTCGATCACGGGCACGACGGATACCGTGCCGCTGCGTTCGGGGGCGACCTACGGGGACACCGGCACGGGAATGCAGTTGGGTATCGGCATCCTCGCTGCCTATGTGCGCATGCTGAAGACCGGCGCCGGCGCCCACGTCGAGGTATCGATGCAGGACGCCATCGCCAGCTATTCGCGCGTCGGCTTCCTGGCCCGCGAAACGGTGGGCGACCCGGTCCCGCGGGTGGGAAACAACCTGCGCGGCCTGGCGCCGACGAATACCTACGCCTGCAAGCCGTTCGGCCCAAACGACTACGTCTACATCGTTGCGACGAGCGCGCCGATGCTTGAACGGCTCCTCGTCTCGATAGGCAGGCCGGAGCTGGTTGACGACCCGCGGATGGCCACGGCGGAAACGCGCCGGGAGAACGAGGAGTGGCTGCAGGGGCTGATTTCGGAGTGGACCGGGGCCCGCACGAAGCACGAAGCGATGGCCGAACTGCAGGCCTGCGGAGTGCCCGCCGGCGCGACGTTCGATTCGGGCGACATCTTCAACGACCCCCATCTGAAGCTGCGCGGCATGGTGCAGACGGTCGACCATCCCGTGCGGGGCGCCGTCGAAATCCTCGGCAACCCGATCCTGATTGACCAGAAACCGAGTTGCCTGACGCCGGCGCCGCTGCTCGGCGCGGACACAGCGGCTGTCCTCAAAGCTGAGCTGGGGCTCGGAGAGAGCGAGATCGCGGCGCTGCGGGAGTCAAAGGTGATCTGACCGTTGGTCGCTGCTCGGGGTTACTCCTTCGCGAGTTCACCGAGCACGGCATAGGTCCGGGCGCGGGCGTCCGGGTCGTTCGCGGGCAGAATCGGCATCGCCAGCAGTTCCGCCGCGCCGTAAGCGGGCAGTTCGCGGAGGCGCGATTTCACCTGCGCGGCGCTGCCGGAGATGACGAGCGCCTCAATCATCCGGTCAGAGAGTTCGCCGTCTTTCGCTTCCGGGAAGCCGGCATCCTGGAACATCTGGGAATAGAACGGGACGCGCGGGTAGAAGCCGATCTGGCGCCGGGCAGCCTCGCGCACGGCCGCGGTGTCTTCGCTGACGACGACCGGCACATGGGCGATCAGCGGCGGCGGCGTGCGCCCCGCTTTTTCCGCGCCCTGGCGGATCGCCGGGATTGCGACGTCGCGGAGGTAAGGGAGCGGGCAGACCCAGGAAATGGCGCCTTCGGCGAGTTCGCCGCAGACCCGGAAACCGTTGGGCCGGAGGGCGGACGCCATGACTCTCACGCCAGTTGGCTTCGCGAGCTGGGCGCGGGCGGTGAGGCGTTTCCCCTGGAAGTCCACTTTGCCTTCCTGGAGGACGGCGCGGAGGATTTGCAGATACTCGCGCAGGTGCTCCAGGGGGCGTTCGAAGGGGATGCCGAAGGTGGGTTCGATGGAGACTTTGTGGCTGGGGCCGACGCCGAGGCGAAGCCTGCCGGGGGCGAGGGAATCGACAACGACGGCGCCCTGCACCAGGGCGAGCGGATGGCGGGGAAACGTCGGGATGATGCAACTGCCGAACTGGATGGAGGTGGTGCGGCCGGCGGCGGCGGCGAACACGGCCAACGGGTCCGGGGCAACGCCGCCGCTTGTCATCCAGGCGACCTGGACCCCGGCCTGCTCCGCGGTAACGATGGTTTCAACGAGCCCGGCTGCATCCGCCGCGGCGATATGCACGCCAACGACAAGATCCTTCATTGCGCACTCCTTTTGCGGTTAAGCCTACACGGGATTGCGAGGAGGAGTGTCCGAGAGCCGGACCTCGAGAGGTGGCGTGCGGGAGCGTTTTCGCGCGACGAATCGCGGGGCTGCTCCGGACGGTTTAGTTGCCGCGCTTCTCGCGGGCGGCGTCCATTTCGCCTTCCATGGTGGCGCGCGTGCGCGCTTCCTGCTCAAGGTCCACGGGTGGGGCTTCGCTCTTCTTGGATTCCTTGCCCGGGTGGGCGGCGAGCCATTCCTCGCGGCTTTCTTCCTTGCCCAACAGCTTCTTCAACCATCCCATGACTGCCACATCCTTCCAACCGGCATCAGCCTGGGCTGATGTAGCGATCAGGGTACACCACCGGGGGGAAGTCTCAACGTCTCAACGTCGCCTGGTGCAGTGGCGGCGGTGGAGCGGTCTGAGAGGGGGCGGGCAGCGGCGGAAGAGGTTGCAGGTCAGTTGCCCGTGGGGGTGGCGCCGCCTACTATCGATGGGTTGCCGCGCGGCCCCGTGGTGTAGCGGCCTAACATGCCACCCTGTCAAGGTGGAGATCGGCGGTTCGAATCCGCTCGGGGTCGCCAGAAACCGCTACTTTACGATAACCCGTCAGAAATGGCGGGTTTCGTGTTTCCCCGGCAGTAGTAGTTGACAGCTCAGGCAGCGGCTGGCAGAATACCGTTCGTACTCCGTCGATAGGACCGTTCGGTCCGCGAGTCGTGGAGAAGGACCCTCGGGTCCGGAGGAGTGTCGATGGCTGCACCATAATGTTTGCCCGCACCTCTGGTGGCGGGCTTTTTTGCGCCCCACCGCTACGCCGCACACACAGGTCCAACTGGACCAGAAAAGGTAGTAAAGTGACCGACGTCGCAACAAATGCGAGCAGGGTGGCCGGGCTGCGCACCAGCCCAGTTCACAACATTCGTCCGCTCAAAGATGACCCCGTCGAACTCGACATCGACGCTATCGAGATAGACCCGACCAACCCGGGTTCCCTCACCGATTCGCTTCGATACAAGCGCCGCGAACCCTCGATTGACGACTCCTGGGACATCTTGGGTGGCATCGTGTACCCCATCGTCGTCGCGCAGAAACCCGATGACCCCGCGCGGTACATTCACGTCGATGGGTTCGGACGGTACAAGCAAGCACAGGGCCGCGGCGCTCGACGTATCCGGGCGATTGTCTACCCTCCGCTCACGCTTGAACAACGCATCTGCCTGCGCCAGACGCTCAACGCTGCCCAAGAGCCCTTCGACGTGGCCAGCATCATCAAGGACCTTCAGGCACTCGCGCTCGAGCGAAGTCTTGACTTGCGGGACAGCACACAGATCAAGCTCCTCGTCCGGGACCTTCCGGACAAGGTACAAAAACGCGAACAGGACCTCGTGGTGCTGGCGCGCTGGCATCCCGACGCGGTGAAACGCATCGGCGAGTCCTACGGACGCCGTGGTCCCGAGAGTGCGATGGGGATGGACAAGGTCAAGGAACTCACCAAGATCATGGACATAATCGCAACGAAGCACCCTGAGGTGGCAATCGAACTCGGGGGCGATATGGCAGTTTCTGAGCGCCTGTTCGCCCTCTACAACGCTGATGCATTTTCCCGACACGGCCGGAGCCAGGAGGGGATCCGGGCCGCCGCCGATGCACTCCGGGACCTGCAGTCCAACGACCGGCGGGTGCGCGAATTCCTCGCCGGAACGCTAGACCTAACGGCCGCGGGCAATCCGCGCCCGATAGGGAACCTCGTCAAGCTCTGTCAGGAGGTTAACAACCTCCTGCTTACCAAGGACCCCTCTTCGCTCACAGAGACGGAATGCCGTGCCCTTCGGGGTATTCAAAGGTCCATCGAGGACCTCCTGGCGTAGCAGTCTCTAGCGGCCGGGGTTGCCCAAGGGGGTGCAGAACTTTGGTTACTGCACCCCCTTTCGGTTGGCAGAGCGAGCCGCGAGCTGACTCTACGGCCGTGGCGCTGAGATGCGTTGGGGGATCCGGCCTCCGGTAGCCAAATCGTTGGCCTACGATCCGGCTGGTAGCGTTAGGTCTCGCAACGTTGGCGGGCTGCGCCACGACCGTCACGCATGTTCTGCGCCCGCGCCGGGGAGAGATCCTGAGGCGATTCGCGGCAGAGCGCCTTCCTCCTTACCCTTGAAGCGTGGCCCGGAACAAGCGCAGGCACCGCATCGACGACTCACCGAAGGAGCGAGTGACGCTTCGTATCGAGTCGCTTGTCTTTGGGGGCGCCGGATTGGGCCGGTTGGAGGATGGGCGCGTGGCGTTTGTCATGTTCGCCGCGCCCGGAGAACTGGTGGAGGCGGAGATCGAGCATCCGCACCCGGATTACGTCGAAGCCGTCTGCGTGAAGGTGCTGGAGCCCTCGCCAGACCGGGTGGAGCCGCGCTGCCCGTTGTTCGGCACCTGCGGCGGCTGCCAGCTGCAGCACATGAGTTACCCCGCGCAACTCGCGGCCAAGGAAGCGGTGGTGAAGGAGCAGCTGCGGCGCATCGGCCACCTGGATGACTCCGTCGTGCGGCCGATTGTCGGCGCGGCGAAACCGTGGGCGTATCGCAATCACCTGCGCTTCTCGACCGGCAAGAACTGGGGCGATGTGGGCTTCATCCACCGCCGTGGCCGCGGGCTGCTGAAGGTGGTGGATTGCCCGATTGCCGACCCGTGGGTGAACGCGCTGCTGCCAAAGCTGCAGGGCAAGGCGAAGGGGCTGCACCAGGTCCAGGTCCGCTACAACGCGGCCACCGGGTCGTCGCTCATCTACCCGAAGATGAAGGACCTGGACGTGGAATCGGGGCAGCAGTGGTACATGGAGGAGCTTGGCGGCCGGCGCTTCCAGGTGAGCGCCTCGGCGTTCTTCCAGGTGAACACCGCCCAGGCTGAGGAGATGTTGCGGTTGGTGGGCGAATCGCTTCCGGCGAAGGGCGAGTTGCTGGTGGATGCGTTTGCCGGCGTGGGCACGTTCGCGGCGCTCTTCGCCGACCGCTTCGAACGGGTGATTGCCATCGAAGAGAGCCACAGCGCAGCGAAGGACGCGGCGGTGAACCTTGAGGGGCTGGTGAACGTGGAGATGCGCGCCGGCAAGGTCGAGGCGATTCTGCCCGAGCTGGAGGTGCGCCCGGATGCCATCCTGCTCGACCCGCCGCGGCCCGGCTGCTTTCCGGCAGTGCTCACGGCGATCAGCGAATTCCGGCCGAAGTCGGTCGTGTATGTTTCCTGCAACCCGGCGACGCTGGCGCGCGACCTGCGGGTGCTGGTGGACGCCGGGTACAGGTTGGACCACGTGACGCCCCTCGATATGTTCCCGCAGACGGGCCACATCGAATGCGTCGCGAAGCTGTCGCTGCCGGACGAGGGGTGATGGAGATCGTCCTGGCGTCGGCGTCACCGCGGCGGCAGGAGCTGCTGCTGGCGCTGGTGGACGAATTCGAAGCGCTGCCCTCCGACGTGCCGGAACCGCTGGGCGAAGACCCGCGCGCGGACGCGATCGCGCTCGCGGAAGCGAAGGCGCGAGCCGTCGAACGGCTGCGCCCCGGCGCGCTGGTCATCGGCTCGGACACGGTCGTGAACGATGAGGTGGTCTCGTATGGCAAGCCGGAGAGCGCGAGCGACGCCATCGCCATGCTGCGCAGCCTGCGCGGGCGGACGCACAGCGTGCTCACCGGCGTGGCCGTCGTGTTCGAAGGCCACGCAGACACGGATGTAAGCGAAGCCCGGATCACGCTCACGAACCTGACCGACGAGCAGGTTGCAGCCTACGTGGCCTCGGGCCGGCCGCTCGACAAGGCAGGCGCGTACGCCATCCAGGACGAAGACGTGCCGACCGTTTCGAAGCGAGATGGTTGCTACTGCTGCACGATGGGGCTGCCGCTATGGCGGCTGAAGCGGATGCTGGAAGCGCACGGCGTGGCGTGCCACAACCCGGCGGACACGTTGCCGCAGTGCCGGGACTGCCCGGAGCGGGATTAGCACGGCACCGTGGCTGGCGTGGACTTTGTGGTGCGGAGTCCGTTAGACCGGTCGCTTGATCGCTCCCGGCTCTGATTGGGCGTTAGAATCCGCCCACTACGAAACTGAGGCGAACACGTGGCATACATCGAACGCGGCGGGGTCAAGGTCTACTACGAATCCCACGGCCAGGGGCAGCCAATCCTCCTGAGTCACGGCTACAGTGCGACGTCGCAGATGTGGGCTGGACAGGTGGACGCCTTCCCCGGCTACCGGGTCATCACCTGGGACATGCGCGGCCACGGTCAAACGGACAGCCCGGACGACCAATCGCTCTACTCCGAAGAGCACACCGTCGATGACATGGCCGCCATCCTGAAGGAGTGCGGCGTGGAAAAGGCGGTCATTGGCGGGCTCTCGCTTGGCGGGTACGTGTCTCTTGCCTTCAACGTGAAGTACCCACAGATGGTGCGGGCGCTGATGCTCTTCGATACGGGCCCCGGCTACAAGAACCCCGTCGCCCGCGAAGGCTGGAATCAGACGTCTCTTCGCCGCGCGGAGGTGTTCGAGGAGAAGGGGCTCGAGGCGCTTGGCGCCAGCGCGGAAGTGCGGGCGAGCACTCACCGCTCGGCCGCCGGCCTGGCCAAGGCCGCGCGGGGCATGCTCGCGCAGTTCGACTCGCGGATCATCGAGTCGCTGCCCAATATCACGGTGCCGACGCTCGTGCTCGTGGGAGAGAACGACGAGCCGTTCCTCGGCGCGACCGAGTACATGGTCTCGAAGATCCCGGGCGCCGCGAAAGCGATGATCGCGAACGCGGGCCACGCCGCGAACATCGATCAGCCGGTGGCGTTCAACGTGGCTGTGACGGCTTTCCTGGGGACGCTGCCGCCCGCGTGAGTGGTCAGGCGATGCCGGAGCGGCGGTGGGTCTCGTCGCGGCTTGGCCAGGACTCTCCGGGATCGCGTTTCAGGAAGGGCGGGGTGGCCAGGAACTCGTTCATCGCACGCAAATACCTGTACTCGCGTTCCATCTCGCGTCGCAGCATTTCACCCACGAGGCTGGACACACTGGTGTCCCGCTCGGTGGCACGGGCCCGGAGCCAGGTTGCGGTCTCTTCGTCGAGGGAGATTGTCAGACGGCGCATCGTGACCATAGTAGCGGCTCACAAAGCTCTTCGGGCGGACGCCGCAACCCCCTCCCTACCCCACAGCCCGCACCCGCGCGACCGCGGCCGCCGCGCGTTCGAAGCTCTGGTAGAGCGGGATGCGGCGTGCGTGGAACTTGGGCGCGATCTGGGCGACGTATTCGGCTTCGTGGGCGGGGTGGAGGACGACGACGAAGGACTTGTTTGACCGTGCCATGTGGGTCGCGATCTCGTCAATCGTCTTGTCCAGCGACTCCGGGTTCTTCTTCCACTGGCGGGCGGCGAACATTGCCGAGAGTTCCATCGCCATCGCGTCCACATTCGGGTCCGCGTCCAGGAGGCGGAGGATGCGGTCGAGCGTGTCCATGCTGCCCTGGATGGTGCCTGCCATGTCGAGCGGGTTCTGGTAGCTGCCGCCAACGATGTTGAAGAAGGTGCCGAGTTCGGCGTAGGTCTCGTCGCTGAAGCGGGGCACCGAGAGGCCGGCTTTCGCGAAGGCGTCGGTGATCGAGACGGATTGGCCGCCGGTCTGGGCGAGGAGGGCCATGCGGGGGCCCTTCGGGCGCTTGCCGAAGGTGAGCAGCTTCATGACGTCGAGCGTCTCATCCAGGTTGTTGGTGGCGATTGCGCCGCACTGGCGGACCATGCCGTCCCAGATCGACTGCGGGGCCGCGAGCGAGCCGGTGTGAGACATCGTGGCGCGGGCCCCTGCGGCAGTCTGACCGCCCTTCCAGACGACTACGGGCTTGCGGGCGGTGGCCATCTTCAGCGTCTCGAAGAACTTGCGGCCGTCCTTCACGCCCTCGACGTACATGCCGATGACCTCGGTCTCGTCGTCCAGGGCGAGGTACTCGAGGTAGTCGCTGACATCGAGGACGACGGCGTTGCCGAAGCTGGCGCAGCGGCTGACGTAGAGGCCGTTGGCCGCGGAGACGAGGCTGAACATGATGCCGTGGGTGCCGGACTGGCTGAGGAAGCCAATGGTGCCGTCCGTCCTCACGGGAGCATCGGCGTTGAAGCGGACGCCAGCCTTGGGAAGGTAGAGGCCCATGCAGTTGGGGCCGACGAGGTTGAAGTTCGCTTCCTTCGCGGCGGCAACGAGGGTGTCCTGGAGCTTGATGCCGAGCTCTTCGCCAGTCTCCGCGAAGCCGCTGGTGAAGAAGCCGGCGCCATGCGCCTTGTTGGCGATGAGGTCCTTGAGGACGTAGTGCGAGACCTGGCGTGGCACAGCGACGACCGCGTAGTCGATCTCTTCCGTGATGTCGGCCATGGAGGTGACGTTCTTCACGCCGAGGGCTTCGATGCCCTCGATCTCCTTGGGGTCCAGCTGGACGGAGTAGAGCGTGCCGCCGCGTTCCTTGAACGGCATGTTGTTCTGGAGCCACATGTAGTTCGGGCCTTTGTCGCCGACGACCGCGACGACTTTCGGGTTGAACATTCGATCAAGGCGGTGCCCGGGTACGGCCACGGTCAGGCCTCGCTCACGACGATGCGGGCATCGACGGCGAGGGCGCCGTCCGGGTAGGCGAAGACCGGGTTGAGGTCCAGTTCGCGCACTTCTGGGTGCTTCTGGACGAACTCAGAGACCTTGAGGATAGTGTTCCGGAGGGCGGCGAGGTCGGACGGAGGCTGGCCGCGGACGCCATCGAGGATTGGCTTGCCTTTGATCTCACTGATCATCTGGTCGGCGTCCTTCGCCTCCAGCGGGACGAGGCGGAAGGAAACGTCCTTGAGCACTTCAACCATGATGCCGCCGAGGCCGAACATCAAGACCGGGCCGAACTGCGGATCGGTGGTCATGCCGACGATGACTTCCGTGCCCTGCTTCGCCATCTGCTGGACGGAAACGCCGGCGATGCGAGCGTTCGGTTCAGCGGCTTTGGCGCTTGTCATAATGGCGTCGAACGCTTCGCCGACGGCCGCCCGGTCCTGGAGGTTGAGCTTGACGCCGCCAACATCGCTCTTGTGGGCGATGTCCTGCGAGACGACCTTGAGGACGACGGGGTAGCCCATGGCGTCCGCCTGGGACTGGGCCTGGTCGCGGGAGGTGGCGAGCGTGGCGGCGGTGGCGGGCACTCCGGCCTCGCGCAGGAGTTCCTTCGCTTCGACTTCGTTGAGCAGGGTGCGGCCTTCGGCGCGTGCCTGCGCCAGGACAGATTGAAACGTCACGGTTGCCTCATTGATCAAGATTGCCGAGCGCGCGAAGGCCCCGGCGGGGATGCGTGTTATGCGTCCGCATTCTACGTGCGCCGGGCGCGTGGCGGTAGCGTGGGGTCCGGTTGGTGGCGCGACGGCCGCGATCCGGTCAACATGAGCGCCACTCCATGGCAGGTGGCGTCCAGACGTGACAGGTTTCGGCGGCGAAGTGTTCGACCTTGTTGTCATTGGCGCGGGCAGCGCTGGCGCGGTAATCGCCGCAAGGGCGAGCGAGGACCATCGCCGCTCGGTGCTGTTGCTGGACGCCGGGCCGGACTACCCGCTGCTCACTGAGACTCCGTTTGACCTGGTCAACAGCCACAACAATTCATACACGGCACATGACTGGGGGTTCAGTTACCAGCCAACCGCGGTGGGCCGGGGCGTTCCGTTTCCCCGTGGCCGGGTTACCGGCGGTTCCAGCGCCGTTAACACGACCATCGCCCTTCGCGGCATGCCCGAGGACTACGATGGCTGGGCGGCGGTGGGCAACCCCGAGTGGGCGTGGGAGAAGGTGCTGCCCGCGTTCAAGCGGCTTGAACGTGACCTCGACTTCGGTGACAGGCCGTACCACGGGGACGCGGGCCCGATCAGCATCCGCCGCTACGAGTGGGACGAACTGACGAAGGTGCACCAGGCGTGGCTGGAGGCGAGCGACGAACTGGGCTACCCGCGCTGCGAGGACGCCAACGACCCGGAGAGCTGGGGCAGCGGTCCCCACCCAATGAACAAGCTCGGCCGCGTGCGCATTTCGACCGCGGTCGGCTACCTGGCTCCCGCGCGGGTGCGGCCCAACCTGCGCATCCAGGCGAACACGCTCACGCGGCGGCTGATCGTCGAAGGCGGCCGAGTGACCGGCGTGGAGGTTGAGTGTGATGGCGTGACCGAGGTCATCCGCGCCAGGACTGTCGTGCTCTCGGCCGGGGCGATCCAGTCGCCCGCCATCCTCTTGCGGTCGGGAATTGGTCCGAAGGAGGAAGTGGAACCGCATGGGATCGAGCTGGTGCGCGAAGTGCCCGGAGTGGGGCGCAACTTCAGCGACCACCCCGCGCTGGCTGTCCTCTGCACCGTGAAGGACCCGTCCATCCTGGATGCGGATCAGCCGATCGTGCAAACGATCCTGCGTTACACGGCGCCGGACAGTGAGTACCGGAACGACCTCCAGATCGAGGCGTTTTCGTTCTCGCCGCGGGGCGAAGGCGCGCCTAATGCGTTCGCGATTGCGGCGGTGCTGGAACAGGCGCACAGCAAGGGCACACTGACACTGTCGTCCGCCGACCCGCACGCTGCCCCGCTCATCCAGCAGAATATGCTGAGCGACGAGCGCGATGTGCGGCGCCTTGTCGCCTGCTTCCGCGACGCCATTGCGTTCACGAAGACGAGCGCGCTGGCGCCTGTTATCCGGGAGGTGGTCTTCCCGGACCCACGGCGGTCGTTGAGTGATGCCTCCCTGTCCGAACTGTTGCCGCGCCTCGCCGCGAGCGGGTTCCACCCCTGCGCCACGGTGAAGATGGGGCCCGAGAGCGACCCGCTGGCGGTGGTCGATCAGTACGGCCGTGTCCGCGGCGTCGATGGGCTCATCGTTGCGGACGCGTCGATCATGCCAAGCGTGCCGCGGGCGAACACGAACCTCACGTCGATCATGATTGGCGAGATGGTGGGTGAGTGGCTGCGGACGGAGCCGGGGCGCTACGGGCTGTAGGGTACCGCCGAAGGTATTGCCTGAGGTAGTATGATTGGTGGTATGAAAGTCAAGACATCGGTCACACTGTCGCCTGAAGTGCTCGCGGGGATCGATGAGCTCGCGGGTGAGATGAGCCGCTCGGAGTACATCGAGCAGGTGGTTTCCTCGCATCTCCGAGATCTGGAAATCCGCGAACGCAACATGAGAGACGCGGAGGCGATTGCGCGCTACGACGGGGAACTCGAAGAAGAAACGGAGGATGTGTTGGCCACCGGCATCGACCCGTTCGAGGTTGGTGATGAGGCAGGACTGATTCTCGGCAGCGACGCTGATGCGGCGGGGTGAGCTGTACCGGGTGCACTGGCCGGACGGCGACGCCAAACGTGATCGGGTGTATCTGGTGGTGAGCCGCGAGGAGTTCCTCCAGCGCGTTTTCTCGAGCGTGGTTTGTGTGCCCGTCTACTCGCGGGCGATCGGTCTTTCGACCGAAGTGCCGGTTGGTCCAATGGAAGGTCTCAAGCACGAAAGTGTCTTGCGGTGTGATGTCCTCACGAGTGTGGGCCGCCACGTGCTCACGCAGTACGTGGGGTTCATCTCCTCTGAAAAGATGCGGGCGGTGAATCGTGCCATGGCCTCGGCCCTGGACATCGATGGCCGGGACTTGCGGTAGAGAGACATCGACGGCCGGCGGCCAGGCGTGAGAGCGCGCGTAATCGCGTCGGTGGGCAGCCACGTTTGGAATACGAGCGGTGATTCGAATCGCCGTGCTCAGTCCTGCCGCGCATCCCGCGCTGCTTCGCCGCGGGCGAGGGTTGAGAGCCGGTGAGGCAGGTTCGCCGCGCCGGGCGCGAGCGGGCCGAACTTCCAGGCGACCGCCTCTTCAAAAATCTCAGCGGTCGCGACGGGCACGGAACCCTCCTGGGCCATGATCCAGGAGCCTGCGAGCAGACGGAGGTGGTAGTGCGCGGCCCCGGGGTAGAGGCGCCCATCGATGGCTTGGGCGAGGCCAGTCTCTTCCGCTGTTACCTTCTTCGCCAGGGCCTCGGCGGGCCGCGAAATCAAGGGGTCCAGGTCCACGACGCGGCCAAAGGATGTGACCAGCTTCCCGTAGACCTCCTCGGTGATGCGCGGCTTCCGGCGAAACCAGCCCGGCATCAGCGCACCACGGCGCGGATATCGCCCGGCCGGTGTGCCGTGGCCACCACCGCCCGGTGGTATCCGCCGTAGACCAGCCGCTCGGCGATGTGCGCGCCAAGTTTCTCGTGCTCCTCTGTCCTGGGCCCGTTGAGGAGGGCGTGGAGGCGCGCGCCCGGGGGGACGTTCTTGCGTCCGCCGGCTTCATGAAGCAGGACCCGGACGATTGTGGCGGCGGTTACGATCGCGCCCGGAAACGAGCCGGCGAGGCGGGCGACGATTTCCGGCCGGTGCACCCGGTCCGCCTCCAGGGCGTGCCCAAGGACCTCCAGCCCCACGCAGACGACGACATCGGTGGCGGAACGAGGGATGGCTGGCTCGTGGTCCGCCGGCGCCTTGAAAGGGCGGCGCCCGGACCCGTCGGCTTCGACCGCGATCAGCCCGGGCGCAAGTGCCGCGAGCGCGTCGATGCTCTCCGGCGCGAAGCCCGCGAGCCGTCCGCGTGTAGCTTCCCCGGCAGAGGCGACGTGCACCGTCCCGGGTGCGAGCGCGCGCGCGACGTCCCCGGCGAGGGCGGCGTCCGTGCTTTCGATGATTGGCGGCATGGGGATGCCGGCGGGGCGGGTGAACCTGGTGGTGCTGGTGATGATGGCCGAGAATCCGCGCGCGGCTGCCTCATAGCCGAGCGCGTAGACGAGGCTCGTCTTGCCACCACCGCCGACAGCGGCCACGATCGACCCCGGGGAGAGTCCGAATGCCTCGTAGAGGTCCATGGCGCCAGTGTACGGGAACCCGGGTTGAGGGCGCCCCGTGACCCGCTTTTCGCTGACGGGCCTGATCCTGGCCGGGGGCAAGAGCTCGCGGTTCGGCAGCGACAAGGCGTCCGCGCTGCTCCGTGGCCGCACGCTCTTGCAATGGGCGCTGGAGGCGCTCGAACCGGCTGTTGACGCGATGGTTGTGGTGAAGGCCGCGGGCCAGCAACTGCCGCCGGTCAAGTCCAGGCTGACGGTGACCGTGGTGGAGGACGAGTACAAAGCGATGGGGCCGCTCGCAGGTCTGGCAACGGGGTTCCGCGCGGTTGCCACGGAGTTCTGCTTCGCGACGGCGTGCGATGCCCCGCTGCTGCTGCCCGAGGTCGTGCGCCTGCTGGCCGCGAAGGCGGAAGACGCGGATGTGGTGGTACCCGACGTGGACGGCTTCATGCAACCCCTGGCGGCGATCTACCGGCCCGCCGCCTGCCTGCCCGTGTTCGACGAGCGGATCGCCCGGGGAGCGTTGAAGATCGTGCCGGCCTTCGATGGGTTGCGGACGATCGTGGTGGACGAAGACGAATTGCGGACGGTTGACCCGGGGCTGCGCAGCTTCCGCAACGCGAACCGTCCGGAGCGGCTGGCGGAGATCGAGGCGCTGCTCGAGCCAGGCGCGTAGAGTCAGTGGCCTTGAGGGGCGGCTGCCGCCGGGGCTGCTGCAGTGTCCTTGCTGTGTTCGCCCGTTGCCATCTCCAGGTACTTGTCGGCGAAGGCTTCGTTCACTTCAAGGACGCCGTCGTTCAGTTTCGCGAATGGGTATGCGGGGGTGATCTTCGGGAGGGCGTCAGCGGCTTCCTGGGTCACGAGGACGGAACCAGCCGGGACGTAGCGGCCTTCCGCAACGGTGACGCCGATGATTTTCGCGCCAGGCTCGACAACGACGTTCTTGCCGATGATGGACTTGAAGATCAGGGCTTGCATGCCGATGAAAGTGTTGTCTCCGACGGCTGCGGGGCCATGCACCTGGGATTGGTGCGCCAGGGAGACGCGTGCGCCAACGTACACGGCATACTTCTCGCCATCAACCGTCACCAGGTTCTTTTCGACTAGTGCGCCGTCACTGAAGGTCTCGAGCGCGTGGACTACCACGCCGTCCTGGACGTTCGAGCCCTCCCTGATGACGATCGGCTGGCCCTCATCGCCGCGGATGCTGGCGAAGGGCGCGACGAACACCTTCGCGCCGATGGAGACATCGCCTATCACGGACGCCAGCTTGTCGATGTAAGCCCCTGGCTCGACCTTCGGAGTGTTGACCGTGGGGTTGAACTCAGTGAGCACGTTGGGGCGGAGCAGCCCGGTCGCGAGTTCTTGCTGGCCGGTACCGGCCGGGGTGGCCGCGAACTTCTTGTCGTAGACGAGGAAGCCGGCGAGGAGGACGACGGCGACCGCGAGGCCGGCGTTGATCATCTGCTGGTGCGTCCAGGAACCGGCTGCCGTCATCTCTCGCAGCTTCGGCAGGTCGAAGGAGAAGCGGAGGCTGAGGCCGCCCTCCGCTTTCCGGCCGGGGGCCAGTTCAGGTTCAGCGCCGGACAAGGAAACGATGTTGGTCTTCGCTTTTCCTTCGCTCTGGACGGCGGGCTCGGCCATGCTGGGGCTCCTCGAGTGATGCTCCCAGAAGGTATCGGCAGATTCGGCGCGGCGTCGTAGCGGTCCACGGATCGCCGAGGGGGCCGCCCTTCCGCGTGGAGGGCGGGCCGGTTGACAGGCCTTGGCGGCTGCCTATGATCGGAGGCGCGTGCAGCCGGGCTCACCGTCTCACGTCCGCCGCGAGGCGGTGGCCGGGATGGTGGTGGCGCCGAGAGCCGGCTCCCCTCATCGCCGTCCCAGGGCCCCTCGATGGGCCGTGGGAAGAGGAGTGGGATTGCGTGACGATTCTCGAACGACCACGGACAGTTGGTGAACTGCGCGCCTCGGGATACAAAGTGCTCCCCGTGCGCGAAGAGATGCGGAAGAACCTGATTGCGAAGATCCGAGCGGGCGAAGATCTCTTCCCGGGGGTGTTTGGCTACGAAGAGACGGTCATCCCGCACATCGTGAATGCCATCCTCGCCGGGCAGGACATCATTTTCCTGGGTGAACGCGGCCAGGCGAAGTCCCGCATTATCCGTTCGCTCGTTTCACTGCTGGACGAGGCAACACCGGTGCTCGCCCACTGCGAGATCCCGGAGGACCCGTACGAACCGATCACGCGCATGGGCCGCGACATAGTTGCCGAGAAGGGCGATGCGGCGGAACTCGACTGGCTCGATCGCGACCAGCGCTACGGCGAGAAGCTCGCCACGCCGGACATCACGATAGCGGACCTGATCGGCGAGGTGGACCCGATCAAGGTGGCCGAGGGAAAGTATCTGTCGGACGAACTGACCATCCACTACGGCCTTGTCCCGCGCACCAACCGTGGCATCTTCTGCATCAACGAACTGCCGGACCTGGCGGAGCGCATCCAGGTTGGCCTGCTGAACATCATGGAAGAGCGGGACGTGCAGATCCGCGGTTACCGCATCCGGATGCCGCTCGACGTGTTCGTGGTGGCGAGCGCGAACCCGGAAGACTACACGAACCGCGGGCGCATCATCACCCCGCTGAAGGACCGCTACGGGGCCCAGGTGCGGACGCACTACCCGGTGAAGATCGAGCACGAGATGGACATCATGGAGGCGGAGCACCACCCGGTACCGGCCGACTTCCAGGTGAGCGTGCCTTCGTACATGAAGGAAGTGATCGCGGAGATCAGCCGGCTGGCGCGGAGGAGCCCGGATGTGAACCAGCGCTCCGGCGTGAGCGTCCGGGCGAGCATCGCGAACTACGAAAGCATGCTGGCGAACGCCCTTCGGCGCTCGATCATCACGGAGGAGGACATCGTCGTCCCGCGAGTAAGCGACCTGCCCTACGTGGTGCCCACGCTCAGCGGGAAGGTTGAGTTCGAGACAGTGGAAGAAGGGCGCGAAGAGCAGATTATCGACAAGCTCATCCAGGGCGCCGTGGTCGCTGTGTTCAACCGCTACTTCAACCTGGGGGAACTTGAGCAGGTTGTGAACCGCTTCAAGACCGGCGCCGCGGCCGAGGTTGGCGACATGTCGCCAAGCCAGAGCTACGTCCAGCTGGCGAAGACGATCGAGGGCTTGCAGCCTGCTATCGAAAAGCTGGGTGCCGCGGGCTCGGCACCCGAGACCGCAGCCGCTGTCGAGTTCATCCTGGAAGGGTTGCACCTGAACAAACGGCTGAACAAGGACAAGGTTGGAGGCAAAGCCCAGTATCGCGGATGAACTTCGAGATCGTCCCGATGCCCATCAATGGCCCCCTCTTTGAGGGGGCTATCCGCGTCTATGCGGAGGCTTTTGCCGAGCCTCCCTACAGCGACCCGGACCGTGGCCGGGAGATCCGCGACCGCCTGAGGGATGTGCACTGCAGGCGCCCGGGCTATCGCGCCTATGTCGCGCTCGCGCCCGTGGGCGAGGTCGCGGGCATGATCTACGGATACCACGGCGCGCGGGGGCAGTGGTGGCACGACGTCGTGGCGAAGAAGCTGCCGAAGGAAGTTGGGCAGGAGTGGCTGGGCGATTCGTACGAACTGGTGGAGTTGGCGGTCGCCCCGAAGTACCAGCGGATGGCGATCGCCACCGGACTGATGCATGCCCTGCTCGAGGGCGCGAAGGAACGCACCTGCGTGTTGAGCACGCGGACAGACAGCGAGGCCCATCAGTTGTACGCGCGCGAGGGCTTCGAGCTGGTGATGGAGATGCAGTTCGCGGCGAAGGGCGCAACGTTCTACGTCATGGGTAAGCGGCTGCGCTGACGGGCGGGCGCCGTTATCCTCAACTGGCAATGGCAGAACCGGAGACCTTTCGTTGCGTCCGCTGCAAACAACAGGTAGACACGCTTTCCTTCGGGACAACGCAGCGAAACCATTGTCCGCAGTGCCTCTGGTCGCGTCACGTGGACAACTTCCCGGGCGACCGGAAGGCGGCCTGCGGCGGACCGATGGAGCCGATCGCGGTGTTCGTGGGCCCTGGCGGGGAGTGGATGCTGATCCACCGCTGCAAGACTTGCAACCTGCTCCATGAGAACCGCATCGCGGGCGATGACAGCATCATGCTTCTGCTGGCGATAGCGGCGCGCCCGCTGGCGAACCCGCCGGTGCCGCTGGAGTACCTGCCGGGCTAGCTGCGCGCTGTCAGCTCAGATCCACTGGTCCGTGGCGGCGGTGAGTTCGCCGCCCGAGGCGCCGGTGTTGACGACGCCTCCCGGTTCGATGACCAGTGCGTGGCACTCCGTCACCGCGTGCGGGCAGTGTTCCACGCCTTTCGGTACGACGAACAGGTCGCCAGCGCCCAGGGTGACGGTGCGGTCCCGCATCTCGATCTCCATCCGGCCTGCGATGACGAGGAAGACCTCGTCGGTGTCCGGGTCGTCGTGCCAGGTGAAGTCGCCGAGCAGTTTCACGAGTTTGAACTCGTAGCCGTTCATGCGGGCGATGGTCTTCGGCGACCAATGGTCGGCGAATAGTGTGAGCTTTTGAACGAGGTTGATCGGCGCCGAGCCGGGCTGCGGTTGGGTCACGAGCGCCCTGAAGCTGCGCTGGTCTCGCCGGACGAAGTCGCAGGCTCGGGGATCGGAAGGTCATCCATCAGGCACGATTCAATCCAGCCGGCCATTGCCTCGTCCAGGTTGGCCAGTGCTTCCTGTGGCGTGTCCCCGGCGGTAAGGCAGCCGGGGAACTCAAGGACTTCGCCCAGATAGCCCTCGGAAGGTTCGCCGGAGATCAGCCGGTGGTAGGCCATGTGGAGTCGCCGCTGTATTTCGGCCTCACGCTGTTCAGGCGTCATCGATTTGCTCCTGCATCACCGCGAGTGCCCGCCTAACGTACACGGCCTTGAGTGTCGGCCGGTGCAGAGGTATCGAGAGGCGGGCCGCCCCGCGACGATAGTGATGATGGCTTCCGCGCACGTTGTGCAGCTCCCAGCCGAACAGGCGAAGCAGTTGATCCAGCTCTTCGAGCCGCACCGAGTTTGGCCTGTTCGCAAGTCGCATCCAAAGTTCGTGTCGCTCCACCTTGCCGATTCTACAACGCCAGGCTGACCGGGTTCTCCAGCAGGCCCTGGATCTCCTTGATGAAGCGGGCACCTTCCGCGCCGTCGGTGACGCGGTGGTCGGCGCTGAGCGCGACTTTCATCACCTTCGCGGGAACCACCTGGCCGTCGCGGACGACTGGCTGGTCCATCACGGAGCCGACGCCGAGGATGGCCGCCTGGGGTGGGTTAATGATCCCGATGAGCGTTTCCACGCCATACGCGCCCAGGTTGGTGATGGTGAAGGTGCCCTCGCTGTATTCGTCGGCGCGCAGGTGGCCGGTCTTCGCCCGCTCCACCAGGTCTTTCGACTCCGTCGCGATACGGCCGAGCGACTTGGTGCCACAGTCGAGGATGGCGGGGGCGATGAGGCCTTCATCGAGGGCGATGCCGATATCGATGTTGATGCGGTCGTGCATGACGAGGCCGTTGTCGCCGAACTCTGCGTTGAACTTCGGATGGCGTTCGAGGGCGATGGCGCAGGCCTTTACCACCAGGTCGTTCACGCTGACGCGCTGGGCTTCGCTGGCGGAGCTGTTGAGCTGTTCGCGGAACTTCATTGCCGCGGTCATGTCGATGTCGAGTGTCAGGTAGTAGTGCGGCTGGGTTTGTTTGGAGAGCGTCATGCGCCGCGCGATGGCCTGCCGGATCTTCGACAGGCCCTGGGCCGGGCTGGTCACCGGCGCCGCGGGCGCTGCTTCCGGCCGGGCTGGCGGCGGCGCCTGGCGGGGGACCTCCGCGATGGCGCCCGGTGGTGTTGGCGGGACGGCGGCCGGTTTTGGCGCTGCGATTGCGGCCTCAACATCGCGGCGGAGGATGCGGCCGTCGGGGCCGCTGCCCTTCAAGGAGGTGATGTCCAACCCGGCCTGGCTGGCGATGCGTTTGGCCACCGGGGAGATGCGGACCCGCCCGTTGGCGGCGACCCCGTTGGGGCCGGGGGCGGCAGGGGTGGCCGCGGCTGATCCGGCCGTCGCAACACCCGCGGGGGAAGCAGCGGCGGGGCCGTCCGGTTCGACTTTGCGGCGGCCGGGTGCTTCGGCTGGCGGCTTCCGCTCGACGTCGCCGACCTGTTCGGCAGCTTCGCCGAGGAGGGCGATGATTTCGCCCACGGGGACAACTTCGCCTTCGGCGACGACGTGTTTGAGGACGGTCCCGGCCTCGAACGCCTCGAGTTCCACGTTCGCTTTGTCGGTCTCGATTTCGGCGAGGATTTCGCCGCGGTTGACGTGTTCACCAACCTGCTTGAACCAGCGCACGAGGGTGCCCTCGGTCATGTCTGCGCCCATCTGGGGCATGGTCACTTCGAAAGCCACTGGCTGACTCCTGCGGGGATGGGGGGTGGTTAGAGCATCGCGAGGACGGCTTCGACGACGTCCTCTTCGGATGGGAGCGCGGCGAACTCCAGGTTGCGATTGTAGGGCAGCGGCACGTCCTTGCAGGACACCCGGGCCACCGGCGCGTCGAGGTAATCGAACGCCTGTTCCATGACCTGGGCGCTCAGTTCGCCCGCGAACCCGCCGAACTTCCAATCGTCTTCAACAATCACGCAGCGGTTCGTCTTCTTGACGGAGTTGATGACGGTCTCCATGTCCAGCGGGCGGAGGGTGCGCAGGTCGATAACCTCGGCGCTCAGGTCTTCCTGCTCCTGGAGCATGGTTGCGGCGCGCATTGCCTGGTGGACGCTGCCTGAGTAGCCCACGATGGTCACGTCGCTGCCTTCGCGGAGGATGTTCGCCTGGCCGAACTCGACGAGGAAGTCCGGGTCGTCTGGCACTTCACCCTTCACGCTGTAGTTGGCGGTGTGCTCGATGAAGATCACGGTGTTCTGGTCACGGAAGGCGCGCTTAAGGAGTCCCTTGGCATCGGCGGGGTTGGAAGGACAAACGACCTTGAGCCCCGGGAAGTGGGCGTAGAGGCCTTCCAGGCTGTGGCTATGGGTGGCGGCGAGCTGGCTGCCGCCGCCGCTGGCCATGCGGATGACGAGGGGGACGCTAATCTGGCCGTTGGACATGTGGTGGAGTTTGGCGGCGCTGTTCACGATCTGGTCCAGGGCGAGGAAGCTGAAGTTGATCGTCATCATTTCGACCATCGGGTGCATGCCGCCCATGGCCGCGCCGATGCCGGCGCCGACGATGCCCGATTCCGCGATCGGCGTGTCGCGGACGCGCTCTTCGCCGAACTCCTCGAGAAGGCCCTTGGTGACGGCGTAGGAACCGCCATACGCACCGATGTCTTCGCCCATGAGGAAGATGTCGGGGTCGCGCAGCATCTCTTCACGCATCGCCTCGCGCAGGGCATCACGCATCCGCATTTCAGCCACCGGCGGTCTCCTTGTAGAGGTGGTCCATGAGGGTGCTTATGGGCGGGTTCGGGCTTTGCTCGGCAAAGTCGACGGCCTGTTCGACCACGTGCTCGACGCGTTCGCCAAGTTCGGCCAGCTTCGCTTCGTCCAGGTCGCCGCGCTCGGCCATGTAGGCCTTCAGCTTCTCGATTGCGTCACGCTTGCGGTACTGTTCGATTTCGTCCTTCAGGCGGTACAGCTCGGGGTCGGCCATGGAGTGGCCGCGGTAGCGATAGGTCATGGCCTCCACGAAGTAGGGGCCGTTGCCGGCGCGGCAGTGGTCGACCGCGATTCTTGTGGCGCGATGCACGGCGAGCACGTCCATGCCGTCCACGGAGACGGCAGGCATGTTGTAGGCCGCCGCGAGCTTCGGGATCTCAGTGGAAAGTGATTCGTGGAAGGGCACGCCCATGCCGTAGAGGTTGTTTTCGCAGAAGAACACGACGGGCGTCTTCCAGAGGACGGAGAGGTTGAGCGCTTCGTGGAACTCACCCTCGCCGACGCTGCCATCACCGAAGACGCACATGATGACGGCGTTCTGCTTCTTCATCTGGGACGCGAGCCCGAGGCCAACGGCAAGGGGGAGGTGGGCGGTCACGATCGCGTAGCCGCCCAGGAAGCCCTTCTCCACATCGTAGAGGTGCATAGACCCGCCGCGCCCACCGCTGACGCCGTCCTGGCGGCCGAACAGCTCAGCCATGATGCGGTTCGGGTCCACACCCCTGGCAAGGGCGTGGCCGTGGTCGCGGTAGTGGGTGACGACCTTGTCCTGCTCCTCGAGGGCGTTGATGGCGCCAACCGCGCACGCTTCCTGGCCGGTGTAGAGGTGGAGGAAGCCGCGCACTTTGCCCCTGGTGTACATCTCGCCGGCCTTCTCTTCGAAGCGGCGCATGAGCATCATCTGGTAGAGGAACATGCCGAGCTGTTCGGCACCCAGTTCCTGTTCGGGTTTGGCGCCTGCTGTGGTGGGGGACTTCACGAGGTGGCAACTCCTGGAGGGGTGGCGGCCTTCAAGCTCTTGCGGTGGGCGATGTGGATGGCTTCGCCGGCGACAGCCAAAGCGGCTTCCTTGATCGCTTCCGGCAGCGAGGGGTGGGCGTGGACGGCAAAACCAAGTTCGGTGGTCGTTGCTTCGAGAAGGGCGACCATGGTCGCCTCGCCGAGAAGGTCGTTGATGTCGTGGCCGACCATGTGGATGCCGAGGATCTGGCCTGTCGGGCCGTCCGCGACGACTTTGACGAAGCCCTCCGTTTCACCGACGGCGATGGACTTCCCGAGAGCGCTGAGCGGGAAACGGCCTGTCTTTACGGTGTAGCCGGCCTCTTTTGCCTTCTGTTCGGTGTAGCCGATAGAGCCCACCTGGGGCTGGCAGAAGGTTGCGCGCGGCATCTGGATGTAGTCCAGGGTGGCGACGGTGTGGCCGGCGATGTGCTCGGCAGCGATGACGCCCTGCTGAGACGCGACGTGCGCCAGCATGAGCTTGCCGGTGACATCGCCGATGGCGTAGATGCCGGGCACGTTGGTCTGCATGGTGTCGTCAATCTCGATGAAGCCGCGCTGCGTGGCGACGCCGGCGCCTTCGAGGTTCAGACCCTGCGTGTGGGGCACGAAGCCAACGGCGATCAGCACGCGTTCTACCTCAATGGTTTCCGGGCCGGCGGCCGTCTTCAGGGTGATGGTGGCAATCTTGCCCTTAAGGGCGACGCCTTCGACCTGCGTCTTCACGAGGCAGCGGATGCCGCGGGCTTCGAAGGAGCGCTTGAGGAGGCGGCCAGCGTCCTGGTCTTCGAGGGGCAGGAGTGTGTCCAGGAGTTCAACGAGGGTGACGTTGGAGCCGTAGCTGGCCCAACTGTAGGCGAACTCGACGCCGATCGCGCCGCCGCCGACGATGAGGACACGCTTGGGCGCGTCTCGTTGGGCGAGGGCTTCACGGCTGGTGACCACCACCTTGCCATCAATCGGGATGCCGGGGAGCGTGCGGGCGGACGCGCCGGTGGCGATGATGACCGCCTTCGCCCCGTATTCGACGCCGTTGCAGACGACGGTGTTGCGGTCTTTCAGTGTGGCTGCGCCTGCCACGGTGGTGACGCCGTTGTCACGGAGGAGGCCTTCGACGCCCCCGACAAGTTGCTCAACCACCTGGCGGCTGCGGTCGATGGCGGCGCCGAAGTCGTACTTCGGGTTGGACACGGAGATGCCCCACTTCGCCGCACCGCGGACGAGGTTGACAACGTCGGCGTTTTTGAGGATGGCCTTGCTGGGGATGCAGCCCCAGTTCAGGCAGAGGCCGCCGACGCGGTCGCGCTCGAAGAGGGCGACTGATTTGCCGAGCTGAGCGGCGCGAATAGCGGCGACATAGCCGCCGGGGCCGCCGCCGATGATTGCGACATCGTGACTTGCCATAGCCTGCTCCTAGACTACCATAGATTCGGCTGATGTATTTTAAGGGCTCGGGACACCCGCTCCAGCCTGTCCCGTGCCACTATCGTGCGAGAACGGCTGGCGGATGTCTATGCCTGTTGGGCCGAGTGCGAGGGGCTTTCTTCCCTTACGGGCGGGAGGAATGGGCGGCGAAGCACGTACATCGCGTGGCTGCGCAACGGACGGATGGCCGCGAGCGGTGCGTACGCCCAGGGCGCCCAGTGGCCGATCGGCCGGGCGATGGGTGGTGCAAGGGTGATGGGTTGGACCCGCATTGGGCACTTCGGGAACCAACGGCGGATGTCATCCGCGAGTACGGCGTGGACGGCCGCGTTGCGGGGGTTCTTCTTGCGCATGTCGTAAATGACGATGAGCCCGCCGGGCCGGGTAATGCGGAAGAGCTCGCGGGCGACGGCGTGGGCGGCGTCTTCATCCGGGATGCTGCTGAAGAGGGTGAAGGCGAGGGCAAGGTCGAAGGTGGCGTTGGTCTCGGGGATATCGGCCGCGCTGCCGCTGTGGACACGGATCTCGGGAGCGTGGGCTTTGTTGTAATCGACGGCGGCGGGGTCGACGTCGATTCCGGCGATGTTTTCCGGGCGCGCGCCCCACTGGACGAAGAGGCGCATGTTGTAGCCAGTTGAGCAGCCTGCCTCGAAGGCCCTGAACTGGTCCAGGGTGTCGAACCCGTGCTTGCGCAGGAGTTTCGCCAGGAAGCGCTCGCGCTCCTGGACCATGAGGAGGTTACCGGGTTCGAGGATGGATTGGTTCGCCATGCGTGAAGTAAGGCTTGCGGGCGGGGGCGTAAGGCGCAAGCGGTCAGGGGCGGGGGCGGTAGAATCGCGAATGTGAGGTGCAACCATGGGCGCGATTGAGCAGGAGTACATCGAAAAGCATGCCGGTTCGGCGCGGCTCTACGAGCGGGCGGGCAAGGTACTGCCGAGTGGCGTGACCCATGACAGCCGCTTCATGCGCCCGTTTCCCCTTTATGCCCGGCGGGCCGCCGGCTCGCGGAAGTGGGACGTGGATGGCAACGAACACGTTGACTACGTGGTTGGCCACGGGGCGTTGCTGCTTGGGCACAGCTTTCCCGGCGTGACGGAGGCAGCGATGGCCCAGCTCCCGCTCGGGACGCATTACGGCGCCAGCCAGGAGAAGGAGGTCGAGTGGGCCGAGGAGGTGGTCCGGCTGGTGCCCTCGGCCGAGGTGGTCCGCTTCACCAGTTCGGGCACGGAAGCGACGCTGATGGCGCTGCGGCTTGCCCGCACCTACAGCGGCAAACCCGCCATCCTCAAGTTCGACAGGCACTTTCATGGCTGGCATGACTACGTGGCGGCGAGTTCGAAGTATGGGGGTGTGGCGCCTGCTGGCGTCCCCCAGGGGACGCTGGAGAGCGTTGTGATTGCGCCGGTTGCCCTGGACGCGGTGAGAGAGGTGCTGGACCGGCGTGATGACGTTGGAGCGATCATCGTCGAGGCCGCGGGCGCTTCGAGCGGGACGCTGCCGGTGCCGCGAGGGTTCCTCCGGGAACTGCGGGCGCTCACCACGGAGCGTGGCATCGTCATGATCATGGACGAGGTGGTGACTGGCTTTCGCTGGGCGCCTGGCGGCGTGCAGGAGCTCGAAGGCGTAACGCCGGACCTGACGACGCTGGCGAAGGTCCTCGCGGGCGGGCTTCCGGGTGGCGCGGTCGCCGGCAAACGCGAGGTGATGGAGCATCTCCAGTTCCCGCCGCCGGGTTCGAAGGCCGAAAAGGTGGGACACCCGGGCACGTTCAACGCGAATCCACTGTCGGCTGCGGCGGGCGTGGCCTGCCTGCGAGAGATCGCGGACGGGGAACACCAGAAGCGGGCGAGCGCGCACGCGGCGCAGCTGCGCGCGGGCATGAACGGCGTCCTCTGCGAGCTTGGCGTCCCGGGCGTGGTTTACGGCCAATCGAGCGAGTTCCGCATCCTCCTCACGGGGACGGTCCCAGAGGCCGCGGACTACGACCCGCGCAACCTGAGCTGGGACCTGCTGGCGGCCGGGAACCCTTCGGAACGGTCTCGCCTGCTGCACCTGGCGATGGCGAGCCGCGGTGTACACCTCTTCGGCGACGGCGGGATGGCAAGCTCCGTGCACACGGATGAGGACCTCGCGGTGGCGCTGGAGGCGTGGCGCGGTTCGATTGTGGCGCTGCGCGATGAGGCCGTGCTGTGATGCTTGCTTCGGCGGAGTAGGATTGAAGCATGATCTCCACGATTATCTTCCTCGTCATCCTGCTTGGGCCGTTCATCGTCTTCCTCGCGAACGCGCTCATCCGCCGGGCGGATGACATGGGCATTGCGGGCGGGATCAAGAAGCCGCGCGGCGTCAAGACGGCGAAGCCGCCGCGGCCGTCCAGCCCGGCGAAGGCGAAACGGACGGCGATGCGGGCGCGGCGGGTCACCTATTGCGGCCGGGGGCTCACGCACTTTGCCCTGGCCGTCATCGGGTCGCAGGATGCTTGCCGATACTGCGGGCGGCTGGAAACGGTCCCGCCGGATGGCCCCGGCGGGGACGGGCACGACGAGGAGACGGACGCCGTTTTGGCGGAAGTGGAGCAGATCCTGGACCGCGGCGAGCGCTGACCCACGGGTTGGCTCCGGCCACTATACTTTCCCCACCTGAACCCCGGAGTTGGAAACGATGAAGCATGTCCGCCTGGGCCGCACCGGCCTCCAGGTTTCGCGCCTCTGCCTCGGCACAATGACGTTCGGCCTCCAGTGTGAGGAGAAGACCTCGATCGCGATCATGGACCGCGCCGCCGCTGGCGGTGTGACGTTCTTCGACACCGCCGACGTGTACCCGCTGGGCGGGACGGGAGAGACCGTGGGCCGGACCGAGGAGATCGTAGGCCGGTGGCTGCGGGGCCGGCGCTCGAACTTCATCCTCGCGACCAAGTGCTTTGGACGGAGCGGGCCGGCGCGCTGGGACCAGGGGAATTCGCGCAAGCACATCCTGGATGCGGTTGACGCTTCTCTGCGGCGCCTGGACACCGACTACATCGACCTCTACCAGTTGCACGGGCCGGACCCGGAGACGCCCATCGACGAGACGTTGCGGGCGCTGGAGGATGTGGTCCGCGCGGGCAAGGTGCGGTATGTGGGGTGTTCGAACTTCCTCGCTTACCAGGTTGCGCGTGCAATCGGCCGGAGCGAAGCCATGGGGGTGGTCCGGTTCGATTCGGTCCAGCCGCGCTACAACCTGCTCTTCCGCGAGATCGAGCGGGAGCTGCTGCCCCTGTGTGGTGAGGAGGGGATTGGCGTGATCCCGTACAACCCGATCGCCGGCGGCCTGCTGAGCGGCAAGCACAACCCGGATGCGGGCCCCGAGGAGGGGTCGCGCTTCACCCTGGGGACGGCCGCGCAGCGCTACCAGGACCGCTACTGGCACGAGGGGATGTTCGAGACGGTGGACCAGATCCGGCCGCTGGCGCAGGAGGCGGGGATGACGTTGCCGCAGCTTGCGGTGGCGTGGGTATTGGCGAACCCGGCCATCACGGCGCCGATCATCGGCGCGAGCCGCCCGGAGCAACTTGAGGACACCCTCAAGGCCGCCGACACGCCGCTCGCCGCTGACCTGAAGCAGCGGCTGGACGACCTGACGGCGGTATACCGGCGCGGCGACGCGGCGCGGTGAGCGCCGAACACCCAGCCGACCCGGAACTCAGGGCGCTGCTGGCCATCGCCCGCGAGGCCTCGCGCCTCGCCGGGGAAGTCATCATGCCGCTCTACGATTCCGTCCTCACAGTTGAACTCAAAGCGGACCGCACGCCGGTGACGCTCGCGGACCGCAACGCCGAGGAAGCGCTCCGGCGCTTCCTTGAACGTGAATGCCCGGGCCACGGCATCCTGGGCGAGGAGTTCGGTGAGCGAGCGGGGGATGGCCGCTACCGCTGGATTCTCGACCCGATCGACGGGACGCAGTCGTTCATCCGCCACGTGCCTCTCTTTGGGACGCTGGTCGCGCTGGAGCGTGAAGGAGAACCAGTCGTAGGCGTTATCGGCTGCCATGCCGTGGGTGAGACCGCCTATGCCGCGAAAGGCATGGGCGCGTTTATAAACGAGCGGCCGACGCGGGTGTCAGAAGCGCGGGAGCTTCGGGACTCCCTGGTGCTCGGGCCCAGCGCGAGCACCATGCACCGCACGCGGCCAGCCGTACTCCAAGCTCTCCTGGCGAACGCCCGCATCCAGAGTTGGTGCGACTGCTATGGGTATTTGATGGTCGCGGCCGGCCGCGCGGACGCGATGATCGACCCGGAGATGAGCATCTGGGATGCGGCGGCGCTCTATCCGGTGATTACCGAGGCGGGCGGCCGAATGACTACCTGGGAGGGCGAGGACCGGGTAGGAGACAGCGTGATCGCTACGAACGGGCTCCTGCACCAGGCAATGCTCGCCGTTGTTCAAACTACGGCCTGAGGCCGGGGGCAGCGAAAAGGCGCGGTGTGCGGCCGCGCCTCTTCTCACGTGCCCGGTCTGACAGATGGGCGCTAGGCCTTGCCGATTTTGAACATTTTGGTGCCACAGGTCGGGCACTTGCCCTCGGTGGCGGGCTTGCCGTTCTTCATCGTGATCGGGGTGGCATTGGACATCTCCCGCTTTACGCGGCACTTGAGGCAGTAGGCTTCCACGAAGAGTTTCCCTCCTTCGTTTCCTGCCTGGGCAGGAACGAGCGCTGGCAGTTAATTGTTATAGGGAATAAGCGGTTGCTCACCCCCCTCCAGCGCCACAGGCATGATCGAACCGCCGTCGCGCGATGTCAAGAGGGAAATCGTATCTATGCGCTACATAACTACGAGAAAGTGACAGGTTTGGCCAGATTCAGCACCTTGACCCCACGAATCTCTCCGTTTTCCGCCACTGAACCGACGCCCACGAACTCGCCCGCGGTGTCATAGATTCGCGCGGGCAGGGTGGCCCGCGCGGCGGGGACGAGGCCCGCGACCACCGCGCCGAACCGCAGCTTGGCGGCGCGTGGGTGGTCCACAATGGCTGCGTCGAACTCCGCGATGCCTTCGTCCGGCTGGAGCAGGACCTCTTCGAGCGTGCCATTCTCGACGTGCGCAGCGATCGCATTAAGGGTGGTTGCGCCTGTGAGGGAGAAGCGGCCAACGTGCGTGCGGCGCAGCGAACCAAGGTGCGCGCCGCAACCCAGCGCCTCGCCGATGTCTCTCGCAAGGCTCCGGACGTAGGTGCCCGGCCCGCAATGCACCGCCACGCGCAGCCGCCCGGGCGAAAGCGGCGCGAGTGCGATTTCATGGATAGTGATGGGCCGCTCTGGGAGTTGCCGCTCCTCGCCAGCGCGCGCGCGGGCATACGCGCGTATGCCGTCTACCTTGATTGCGCTGTAGGCCGGTGGACGTTGGCTCAGGTAGCCGCGGAACCGTCGCTCGAGCTCGCGGAGCTGCGCTTCAACGACCGGCGGTACGGGACGCCGGAGCAGGATCTCGCCCTCGGCGTCGTCGGTCGTGGTTGTCGCCCCAAGCACAATCTCGCCCTCGTAGCGCTTGTCATGGGCGGTCATGTATTCCACGAGGCGGGTGGCCTGGCCAAGGCAGAGGACGAGCACGCCGGTCGCCATGGGGTCCAGGGTGCCGGTGTGGCCGATGCGGCGCTGGCCCGTAATCCCGCGGGCCTTCGCAACCACGTCGTGGCTTGTCCAGCCGGCGGGTTTGTCCATGACGATGATCCCGTCGAGCGCCGAGGCTGCGCGCACGCTACTCCGCCGAGGGCTCTTCGCGCTGGTGGCTGACTTCGTTGATCAACGATGCAAGCCGGGCGCCCCGTTCGATCGACGGGTCGAAGCGGAAGACGAGCTCAGGCACGTTGCGCAGCCGGAGGCGGTGCATCAGCTCCCGGTGCATGAAGTGAGCGGAATGCTCGAGGCCCTTGATGGCGTCGACGCGTTCCTGCCCGTTGCCGAGGTGGGAGACGTAGACGGTCGCCCGGCGCAGGTCTGGCGAGACCAGCACTTCGGTGATCGAGATCATCCCGCGGCTGACGCGCGGGTCCTTCACCTCGCGGAGGATGAGGTCGGCAAGTTCTTCGCGCAGCAGTTCCGCCACACGGGTTGTACGCATGCTCATGGGCGCGCTCCTGGGCCGGGGAATCCGGCCGGCTAGTTGGTGCGCTCTTCGTGGACGAACTCGATGACGTCGCCTTCGAGGAACTTGTCGTAGCCCCCGACAACGATGCCGCACTCGTAGCCGGTTTGGACTTCGCGGACGTCGTCCGCGAAGCGTTTGAGGCCTTCGCAGCGGCCCTTGCCGACTTCCACGCCTTTGCGAAGGATGCGGACGGCCGAGCCTCGCTTCAGTGTGCCATCGAGGACGAAGCAGCCGGCGATCCCGCCAAGCCGGCTTGACTTGAAGATCTGGCGGACCTCGGCGTGGCCATCGACCACCTGGGCGAAGGTGGGCTCGTACATGCCGGCGAGGGCCTTTTCGATGTCTTCGAGGACCTGGTAGATGATCGAGTAGGTGCGGATTTCAACGCCGGTGGCGTCCGCCCGTTTGCGGGCCGAGGGGTCCGTCTTTGTGCTGAAGGCGATGATGATGCCGTTCGAAGCCTCGGCGAGCATCACGTCGGAATCGCTGACGGGGCCGGTGGCGGCGTGGATGACCTTGACTTTGACCTCGCTGGTGCCCAAGCGTTCGAGCGCACTCTTGACGGCTTCCGCGCTGCCCCGGACATCCGCCTTGAGGATCAGGATGAGTTCCTTGAGCTTGCCGGCGCTGATTTCGTTGAAGAGCGTGTCCAGGTTGACGTGGGCGTGCTCGGTCTGTTCGGCGGCCTCGCGTCCGCGGCGGCGGGCCTCCACGATCAGGCGGGCGGCGCGTTCGTCCGTCACGACGCGGACGCGTTCGCCGGCTTCCGGGACTTCTACCAGGCCCATGACCACGGCGGGTGCGGCGGGGCCGGCTTCCTTGATGCGCTGGCCCTGGTCGTTGAACATCGCTTTGACCTTGCCGCTGGTTTCGCCGACGACGAGGGCGTCTCCCTGGCGCAGGGTGCCGTTCTTCACGAGGAGCGTGGCGATGGGGCCGCGGGAAGAGTCAAGCTCGGCTTCGACGACAACCGCGAGGGCGGGCCGGTTCGGGTTCGCCTTGAATTCCGAGATTTCCGCGACGAGGTTGATGGATTCGAGGAGGTCATCCAGGCCGGTGCCTTTGGTCGCGGAGACGCTGACGGCGACGACGTCGCCGCCGTAGTCCTCGACGACCAGGCTGTGCTCCGTGAGCTGCTGCTTCACGCGGTCCGGGTTGGCGCCGGGCAGGTCGCTTTTGTTGATGGCGACGATGATGGGGACGCCGGCCGCCTTTGCGTGGTTGATGGCCTCGATTGTCTGGGGCATGACGCCGTCGTCGGCTGCGACCACGAGGACGGCGATGTCCGTCACCTGGGCGCCGCGGGCGCGCATCGCGGTGAAGGCGGCGTGGCCGGGGGTGTCGATGAAGGTGATCGTTTTGCCGTCACGCTCAACCTGGTAGGCGCCGATGTGCTGGGTGATCCCGCCCGCTTCGCCGGCGGCGACTTTGGTCTTGCGGATCGCGTCCAGCAGGCTCGTCTTGCCGTGGTCCACGTGTCCGAGGATGGTGACGACAGGAGGACGTGGCAGAAGCGATGCGGGGTCGTCCGGTTCTTCCTCTTCCTCGACGACCTCCGGGAGCGCGGTGACCTGGGCGGCAGCCAGCTCTTCGGGTTCGAAGCCGAGGTCCACGGCGACGATGGCGGCTGTTTCGTAGTCAATGGTCTGGTTAATGGAGGCCATGACGCCGTTGGTCATGAGGCGCTTGATGACTTCGACAGGAGTGACGCGGAGGAGGTCTCCGAGTTCCTTTACGGTGAGTGCGGCGGGGATTTCGACCGCGGTGGTTGGGTTTGCCGTCATACTGAGTCGCTTTCTTCTGCCGGCAACCCCATGCCAAAGGCGCGCAGGGCCTCGACATCGTCCAGAGCCGGGGAAACTTTGAGTGCGTTTCTTATGGTAGCGCCTTTGAGGGCTTTTACCCAACAGGAACGCACGGGATGGAGATAGGCGCCGCGCCCGTTCGCCTTTCCCGTGGGATCGACGACGACGCGCTGGTCCGGGGTGCGGACGATGCGGATCAGGGCGCGTTTGCCCTGGACCTGGCGGCAGGCGATGCACGAGCGCTGGGGCACGTGCCGGGTTGGCTGTTTTGGGGTGCCGGCCATGGGCCGCCCGCCTTAATGGATACGACCGGAGTAGTCGATCTCTTCGAGGTCTTCTTCGGTCTCTTCGATGAAGCGTGGGGCGCGCTTCGGCTTCGCTTTGGCAGCCGCCTTTTGGGCTGTTTCCTCCGCTTCCTTGCGGAGCAGGTCTTCGCCGAAACGGATGGCAGTGGGCTTGGATTCGGGCACGATGGCTGCGGGCACTTCGTACTCCTCGTCGTCTTCCCGTTCTTCGCCGTAGTCCTCGGATTCGCGCTCGTCGCGGTCCGGGACGGGCATCCGCGCGACCGCGGTGGCGAAGGCGACCTCCTCCTCCTCCTGAGCTGCTGGGGCCTCGGCTGCCGCGGCGACCGGGATCGCGGGAGCGGGGGGAGCGGGGGGAGGGGCGACGAATGGTTCGGCACTGGCGGCGGCGGCCACTTCTTCGGCCTCTTCGATGATGTCGATGTCGGGCGTTTCACCGGCGGCGTATGGTTCGAACGAGACGGGAGTCTCGGCGCGTTCGGCGGCGGCCTGGCTGTGGATGTCGATTCGCCAGCCGGTGAGCTTCGCAGCGAGGCGGGCGTTCTGGCCCTCTTTGCCGATGGCGAGGGAGAGCATGCGGTCCGGGACGATGACGGTCGCGCGGTGCTCGCCGGGGTCGATGCTGACTTCTATGACCTGGGCCGGGCTGAGGGCGTTGGAAACGAAGTTGGCCGGGTCCGGGTCCCACTTGATCACGTCGATGCGTTCGCCGCTGAGTTCGTTGACGATGTTCTGGATGCGGCTGCCGCGCATGCCGACGCAAGCGCCGATGGGGTCGATGTTCGGGTTGCGCGAGTAGACGGCGACTTTGCTCCGGTGACCACCTTCGCGGGCGATGCTTTTAATCTCCACGGAGCCGGCGGAGATCTCCGGGACTTCCATTTCGAAGAGGCGCCGGAGGAGGCTGCGGTGGCCGCGGGAGACGACAATCTGCGGGCCCTTGACGGCCTTGAGCACTTCCAGGATGAGGACTTTCGCGCGCTGGCCGGGGCGCAAGTGTTCGTTGCGCACCTGTTCGCTGTAGGGCAGCACCGCTTCCGTCCCCTTGGTCAGTTCGATAATCGCCTGCCGCGGCTCCACTCGCTGGACGGTGCCGACAATGATCTCGCCTTCCTTGCCGGCGTACTCATCGAAGACGGCGTCACGCTCGGCTTCGCGGAGGCGCTGAAGGACGACCTGCTTGGCGGTTTGGGCGGCGATGCGGCCGGCGTTGTCCGGGATCTTGATCTCGAAGTCGAGGACGTCGCCCTCGCTGGCGTCGCGCTTGTACTTCTTGGCGTCCTCGATTGAAATCTCGACGTTCGGCTCGAGGACGTCCTCGACGACGGACTTTTGCATGTAGGCGTGGATGTCGCCGGTCTCGTGGTCGATCTTGGCGTAGATGTTGGGGGCGTTTTCGCCCTCCCGGCGGTAGGCCGAGGTGAGAGCAGCTTCAACCGCTTCGAAGACGACCTCTTTGGGGAGGTTCTTCTCCGCGGCCAGTTGACCGAGCGCGAGCAGGAATTCGTTTTTCATACGCCTCAACAAAAAAGTGGACCCGAGGGCCCACTTCGCTTCACAAGGAAGTGCTGTGTTGCACCCAGTATAGCACCGGGCACAAGTAGGTGGAGGCTTTTCGACGGAAACTTGGCGAAAAGCCTATCCGCGGACGCGGGTGACGACCTCGCCGGCCGCCACAATCTCTGTTTCACCGGTGCGGCGGTTGCGAAGCTCGAGGCCTCCCCTGTCCAGCGCCCGCGGGCTGACGGTGACGCGGTAGGGGATGCCGAGCAAGTCCGCATCCTTGAACTTGATGCCCGCGGACTCGTCGCGGTCATCGATCAGGACGGAGAGGCCGGCTTCCGCGAGCGACAGTTCAAGGGCGGCGACGGCGTCCAGGACGGCCGCCTGGTCCAGATTCAGCGCGACGACGTGGACATCGTAAGGGGCGACGGACGCGGGCCAGATGATGCCGTTGCTGTCGTGGTTCGCTTCGATGATCGCGGCGAGCATTCGCTCCACACCGATGCCGTAGCTGCCCATGACAACCGGGCGGCGTTCGCCCGCCTCATCGAGATAGTAGACGCCGATCGGTTCCGAATAGATGGTGCCGAGCTTGAAGACGTGGCCCATCTCCATGCCGTGCCGCGTTTCCAGGGCGGTGCCGCAGGTAGCGCAGGCGTCGCCGCGGCGGGCGAGGGCGATGTCGGCAACGACGTCCGCCTTCCAGTCGCGGCCGTGGTTCGTGTTGAGGAGGTGAAATCCATCTTCGTTGGCGCCCGCGACCAGGTTTGTCGCCTCGACGGCGCTGGGGTCGGCGACGATCAGCATGCCGCTCAAGCCGACCGCGGAGGCTGAACCGGCGACGAGGCCGGCGGCGCGGACGGCCGCTTCGTCCAGCGGGTCCAGGTCGCGGGCCTTGAGCGTGTTCTTGAGCTTGATCTCGTTCACGTCCAGGTCCCCGCGGATGCAGACGAAGACGGGCTTGCCATCGGCCCGATAGAACACGGCCTTGTTGGTCTGGCGCGGCTCGACCTTGAGGAAGGCGGCGAGGTCCGGGATCGTCTTGATGCCGGGGGTGGCGACCTTTTCCATGGCAGCCGGGACGGCTTCCAGCGCGGGCGGCCTGCGGAAGTCGGCCTTCTCGCCGTTGGCGGCATACCCGCAGCCCGGGCAGAGGAGCACTTCGTCCTCGCCGTCTTCGGTGAGAAAGATGAACTCCTGGCTGTCCTTGCCGCCAATGGCGCCGGAATCGGCGGCGACGGGGATTACGGGTAGGCCCGCCCGCTCGAAGATGCGCTGGTAGGCAGCGAAGGCGGCGTCGTAGGATGCGTCGAGGGTGTCCCAGCCGGTATCGAAGCTGTAGGCATCCTTCATGGTGAATTCGCGGAGGCGCACCAGGCCGCCGCGAGGACGTGGTTCGTCGCGGAACTTCGTCTGGATCTGGTAGAGGGTCACCGGCAGGTCGCGGTAGCTCTGGATCGCCCGTGCGGCGAGAAACGCCATCACTTCTTCGTGGGTTGGGCCGAGGACGAAGCCGCGCTCCTTACGGTCGGCGAGGCGAAAGAGGGTCTGTCCCATGGCCTCGGCGCGGCCGGTCTGTTCCCAGGTCTCGATGGGATGGAGCGCCGGGAGGTGGACTTCCTGGGCGCCGCTGCGGTCCATCTCTTCGCGGATGATGGCTTCGATTCTGCGGATGACACGCCAGCCGACCGGGGTGAAGCAGTAGAGGCCGGCCGCCAGCGGGGCGGCGAGGCCGGCACGGAGGATCAGCTTGTGGCTCGCGAGTTCGGCTTCGGATGGGGCTTCGCGCAGGGTCTTCAGGAGCAGCTTGCTCATCCGCATGGGCGGGTATCCTCGTTCGGGTGGTGAGTTGAACGGTGCGGCGGGTTGAAGGTTCCGGTCAAGAGCGCTGGGGCGCTTCGAGCGCGTCGGAGTCAAGGATGAGCGTGACTGGCCCGTCGTTCACAAGGTGGACTGCCATGTGGGCGCCGAAGCGGCCGCGTTCGCAGCGGATTCCTTCAGCTTCGATGGCCGCGCAGAACGCTTCGTAGAGCGGCCCTGCCAACTGGGGCCGGGCGGCTGCATCGAAGGAGGGACGGCGGCCCTTGCGGATGTCGCCGTAAAGCGTGAACTGGCTGACGCAGAGGACGGCGCCGCCTGTGTCCTTGAGGCCGAGGTTCATGCGTCCTTCGGTGTCTTCGAAGATACGCAGGCCGGCGACTTTCACCGCCATCTTGACTGCGACGGCCGGGGTATCGGTTGGGCTGACGCCCAGGAGGACGAGGAAGCCGCGAGCAATCTCGCCGATGGTTTCACCGTTGACGGCGACGCGCGCTTCTGTCACGCGCTGGATGACGGCGCGCAGGCTACCAGGCCTCGCGAGGGAGTGGGACCGAGAGCCGCACGAGGTGTTTGACTTCTTCGCGGAACTCCGGCCGGGCGGCAACTTCGGCGAATCGCGGTCCGTGGTCGATCTGGGCGGCCTGGACGAAGCCGATCATGAGCATCATGAAGGCGTCAACGCGGACGGTGGCCTCTTCTTTGTCGAAGACGGTCTCAAAGTAAGGCAGCAGTGCCTGGCGCCAGGCAGCGCGGCTGGATTCGCGGAGTGCGTGGGCGGTCTGGTCGCCACTGAGTATGCTGCGGATCAGGATGCGCATGAGGGAATCGTTGCCTACCATCCCGTCGATCATCGTATCCACGAGCGCGGCCAAGGCCTCGTGGGTCAGCTTCCGTCCCGGGACGTAGCGATTTGCCAGGGCGGGGAACGGCGGTGAGACCCACAGGGCGGTGAGGATGGCGCGCTTGGTCTTGAAGTGGTAGTAGAGCGCGGGGTCGCTAATTCCGCAGCGTTCGGCGATCGCGCGGACCGTCGTGCGGTCGAAACCGTCGCGGCCGAAGAGTTCCATGGCGACTTCGAGGATGCGCGCTTGCGTCTGGTCGCCGGTCCGTTCTGGCACGGGGTTTAGCCCAGCTCAGCGGGGTCTGGCAGGCAGGCGGAGAGGACGTTTCGCAGCCGGCGCTGGAAGTGATCCTGGGCGACCACCTCTTCGAAGTTGGCGCCGAAGCTGAGGATGGCGTCCCAGAACACGCCGGTCAAGGTGTAGGTGACGATCGACTCGATAGCGTTGGCAGCCTCGCCGTAGTGCTGGCGGAAGAACGGGCCGGCGAAGGCGCGGAAGGTCTGTTCGACGTCCTGGCGGAAGGAGATTGCCGCGGGCTCTCCGCTGACCTGTTCACGCAAGGCGAGGCGGACGAGGTCGCCGTTTTCCGCGTAACGGAAGAAAAAGGCGAGGATACTCTCCATCCCCTCTTCGAGCGTGCCAGCCGGTGGTGGCAGGTCGCGGACATCGGCCTCCCGCAGGAGGGCGTCGTGGAGATCGCGCTTCGTGGGGAAGTAGTAGTAGAGGGCGGGGTCGGTCAGGCCGACGCGCCGTGCGATCATCCTCGTCGAAGCCCCGACGTAGCCGTTGTCCGCGAACAGCTCTCGCGCGGCTGCGAGGATCCGATCTCTCGTGTCTCCGCGCTCGCGACGATTGACTCGAGCTTGTTGAACCACGCCGCAAGTATAGGCAGCATCCGGTGCGGGCGATAGCGATAGCCAGACCGGCTGCCCCCGTGGCTCAGAGCAGGCAGAGGACGGGGTTAGGACGCGGCGGCTTCGGAACTCGCCGGGCTGGCGGTTTCAGCCGGCGCGGACGCGGTCCTGGACCCGGCACTGGGCTCGGTGGACTCAGTCCCCGCCGCGGGTTTGTTGTCGCTTACGGCCGAACTCTTGCTCTTGCTGTCGGTGGCGTAAAAGCCGCTGCCCTTGAAATGGACTTTGGGCGCGTGCAGGATGCGCTTGGCGACGCCCTTGCCGCACTCTTCACAGGTGTGCGTGGTTTCGGCGGAGAAGCCCTGGCGCAGTTCGTAGGTCGATTTGCACTTCGGGCAATGGTATTCGTAGGTCGGCAAAGGTCACCTCTGCGGGCGGGGGACGCCAGGACGCACGTTCGATTCTGAAAGACTTAGCACTCACGTGTCAAGAGTGCTAAGACCGCAGCCTACGGGGCGCGGACCTCGACCCGGGCGCTTGCGACGGCGCCGTAGGTCCCCGCCGGCGATGCGAAACCCCAGGCGAGTTCCCACGTCCCCGGGGGCGCGGCCCGCGGGACCCGGAGTTCCATCGCGAAGCGCGCGGCGCCCCCGGGCGGGATTGGGAGCGCCGGGGCGCAGTTCAGCGTGAGGGGTTCCCCGGCAATGCTGATCGGTTCGGCGCCAGGCGAGCGCAGCCAGGCGACGTAGACGGGGCAATCGGACGGACGGTACGGATTGTCGCCAGAATTGGTGAGCATCACTTCGTAAACCAGGTCGTCCCCGGCCGGGACGCTCGCCGGGGCGATTAGTGAAGGGAGAAGAGTGGGCGGGGCCGCCGGGACGGGACGCCCCGGCAGCGGGATATCCGCCCAGGGGACGAGGCCACCGGCGGGGATCGTGGCGGCGGAAGCGGGTTCGGCGGATGGCGCTTGAGGTGCTTGCTCGCGGGCGCCGCATGCGGCGGAAAGGGAGCCAGCCACCGCGACTGCAAACACTAATAGACGGATCCTCATCGCCTCCGCAGTGTTGCACCGCCATCGCGTTCGAACCATCGTCCGGCGGGGAGCGGCGGCTCCCGTTTCAGCCCACTTCGGCCTTGTAGCGGCGGATGGCTTCGATGTGGTCCGCGGGCGAATCGAGGCCGGCGTTCATGGTCCTTACGCAGATGTAGTTGGCGCCCAGTTGCCGCCAGGATTCCGCATGTGCAGCCCACTTTTCGGGGCCCGCGGCCAGCGCGACCTGCGCTTCGATGCCGAAGCCGGAGCGGTCGCGGCCGTTTTCGGCAAGGTACTGGTCCAGGCGTTCGAGGGCCGCCTTGCCGGCGTCGTTGGGTGCGAACTGGGGAATGATCCCGTCGCCGATGCGGGCCGCGCGCTTCATCACGCGCTCATCGTTGCCGCCGAACCAGATAGGGATGGAACGGCCGGGCAGTGGTTTCAGCCCGGCGCGGTCGATCCGGTGCCAGCGGCCGGTGTAGTCCACCAGCGGCTCCGTCCAGAGTTTTCGAAGGAGCTCAACCTGCTCTTCCTGGCGTTTGCCGCGGTTGTGGAAGTCTTCGTTGAGGGCATCGTATTCAACGTAGTTCCAGCCCGTGCCGATGCCCAGGCGGAGACGCCCTCCGGAGAGGATGTCGACTTGGGCCGCCTGCTTGGCCACCAGGGCGGTCTGGCGCTGGGGGAGGATGATGATGCCCGTAACCAGGCCGAGGGTGGAGGTCACGGCGGCCAGGTAGCCGAAGAGCACGAACGGTTCGTGGAAGGGCGTTTCGTGGGTGTAGGGGCCAGTGAGGCGGGGCTCGCGGTCCGGGTGGGCGCCGAGGACGTGGTCGTACGCGAGGAGGTGCGAGTAGCCGAGCGCTTCGGCGGCCTGGGCGAAGTCCTTGATCACGGAGGGGTCGCTGCCGATTTCGGACTGAGGGAAGACGACGCCGATCTGCATGGGTGCTGCTCCGTTGGTTAGTGGGGAGAGTCTACGTCAGGCGCGGGGAGGTCGCCGGAAGAGGATTGAGGAATGAGGACTGAGACGCCGGCGCATCATGGGATTGGCGTGCGCACATCCGGGCGGGGCTGCAAAGAGGCGGGGTTACCGCTGGGGCGCGAGTGGCACGGGCGCCCATTCGGGCTGGCCGAGGCTGCGCGGTCTTTATCACGTACTCTATGAGCACTCGATGTGTCTCACACACCTCCAGAAGATGCAGCACGGGCGATCAGCGACTGGCTCGCGCGACTCCGGGGCAAGCGGGTGGGCGGCGATAGTTCGGCCGGTACGTCCCAGTTATGAAGCGGCTGGTGGTCCGGGATTGCCCGGCTCTCGCTGGTCGCGGTATTGACACGGACGGGCAGAGGTCGCGCGACATAACGGTTGCCGTTGAAAGGTTGCCCGCGACCGGCGGCAGACTGAGAATCGGAAGTGGAGAGGTGGCAGAGTGGTTTAATGCAGCCGTCTTGAAAACGGCCGTGGCGAAAGTCACCGGGAGTTCGAATCTCCCCCTCTCCGCCACAACGCATCAGGCGGCGTAAGCCGGGCGCTCCAGGTACGGGTTTGCGGCTGCGGCGGCGAGGAAGTAGCGGCGCCAGCGGATGCGAATGGCGAGTTCGTTAAGGTCGAGCGGCCGTCGTTCCGGGGCGGGGGGCCGGGACGCGGATGCGTCGAACGTCCGGGTTTCCATCGTGGGTCTCCTCTGGTTGGTGTGCGGTGATTGTCCCGGCCATACAGACAGAGCTTCTATGAAGGCCATCACACATCGTGGCAGCGGCCGGTCCGGCTGTCGGCTACTGGCGATGGGCTGTACGCTTGCGCGGCACTTTTCCCGCTTTGGAGACCGGCATTGAAACTTCACGAATACCAGGCGAAGGAGATCTTTGCGAGGCACGGGGTGGCCGTCCCGCGGGGACGGGTGGCGTCCACGCCGGCGGAGGCGCGCGCAATCGCGGAGCAGCTTGGCGGCAAGGTTGTGGTGAAGGCCCAGATCCACGCGGGTGGGCGTGGCAAGGGCCGGCTCGTGGCGAAGCCGGATACCGCTTCCATGTACCAGAAGTTGATCAGTGACCCGGCGAACAATTCCGGCCAGGTGAAGGGCGAGCGCGTCGGTGGCGTCCGCCTGGCGAGCACGGCGGAGGAAGCGGAGCGCGAAGCGGCGAACATCCTCGGCAAGTACCTGGTCTCCATCCAGACGGGGCCCGACGGCAAGTTGGTGAAGAACGTGCTGGTGGAAGAGCAGTCGGCCGTGGCGAAGGAGTATTACCTGGCGATCATCATCGACGGCGCGCAGGGGTGCCCGCTGATCATGGCGTCCACGGAGGGCGGCCAGGAGATCGAGGTCGTTGCCCATTCGAACCCGGAAGCCATCGTGCGGATTCCGGTGAGCCCGGTCGCCGGCTTCCAGCCGTACGTCGGCCGCGCCCTCGCCGCCGGGCTCGGACTGAAGGATGACCAGGCCGCCCAGTTCACGAAGCTGGCCGAAGGTCTTTACGACGTCGCGATGAAGAACGACACGAGCCTCGTGGAAGTGAACCCGCTCGTCGTCACGGACGAGGGCAAGGTCATCGCGCTTGACGGCAAGCTAACCATCGACGACAACGCGCTCTTTCGCCACCGGGAGTTGGAGGCGCTGCGCGACAAGGACGAAGAGGACCCGCTGGAAGTGCTGGCGCAGTCGCTGGGCGTGGCGAACTTCATCAAGCTCGATGGCAACATCGGCTGCGTGGTGAACGGCGCGGGCCTTGCGATGGCGACGATGGACACGATCAAGCTCGCGGGCGGCGAACCGGCAAACTTCCTTGACATCGGCACGGTGAACGACCCGCAGCGCGTGGTCAGCGCCTTGAAGGTGATCCTCGAAGATCCCTCGGTGAAGGCGATCCTGGTGAACATCTTTGGTGGTATGGCGCGGGTGGATATCATCGCCCAGGGCGTCATTGACGCGCATAGGCAGATGGAAATTCACGTGCCGGTGGTCATGCGCCTGATCGGGACGAACCTGGCGGAAGGCGAGAAGCTGGTGGAAGAATCCGGCCTGCCGCTCATCCGCGCGACGGGGCTCGCGGAGGCCGCGGCGAAGGCCGTCGCGGCGGCCAACGCCGCGTAGGTGGTGCCGGCGATGACTCCCACTCACCAGGCTGCCCTGACCACCGCCCGCGACTCCTTCGCCATGTTCGCCGAAGCCCTTGAGGGGTTGCCGGATGAGGCACTTTCGTGGCGGCCGGAGGCCGAGAACACCAACTCAATTGCCGTCCTCGCGACGCACTGTGTTACCGCGACTCGGTTCTGGCTGGGGCTTGGCGCGGGCCAGGTTGGCTCTATCGGTGAGTACCGCGAGCGGTTTCGGGCACCTTCGTTCGAAGTTTCGGGTGCCGCTGCGGTCGAATTGAAGGCGCAGTTCGAGGCCATCCTTACGGAAATCACCGAGGTGATGGGGAGAGGCAGTGAAGAGCATCTCACGGCGCGCATCGAATGGCCGGAAGATCCGTCCATGACACCGAGCGGCGCCGAGGCGCTGTTCCGCGCCATCGGACACCTGCGGGAACACGTTGGCCAGGCGCAGTTGATGCGTGACCTCTGGCTGGCGCGAGGGTGAGTAATTAGTCGCGGCTGATCTGGCGCATGACGTCCGTGGGGGCGCCTGACGGCGCGGCGATTTCGACGACGCGTTCCGGCACCTCGTCGTACTCGAGGTGGAGCGCGCGGCACATGGTGGCGTGGAGCCGGTAGGTGCAGACCGCGAATGTGAGTTCGAGGATAGCTTCGTCCGTGAGGAGCGACCTCAGGCGCTCGAAGGTTGCGTCCTGGACACGGCCATCGGCGAGCACGAGGTCATCGACGTAGGCGAGGATGGCGCGGTCGTCCGCGTCGAAGGCTGCGGCGCTGCCCCACGAGGGGATGGCGGCGATCTTCCCTTCCGGGACGCCGGCCGCGCGGGCCGCCTTACAGTGCTGCGAGAATACGAATTGGCTGGCGCCCGCAAAACCGGCCCGGGTAAGGGCAAGCTCGCGCTGGTACGGCGTGAGAATGCGCTGCTTGCTGCTGAACATGCCGAACTGGGCGACCGCGGAGTTGAAGATGTCCGGTACCAGGGCGAAGACTGTCCACCAGTTGCCGGGGGTGCCCGTGGCGGTGCCGGGCTGAGTGACGGGGTCACGGTCGCCGAAGAGGCGGTTGTACATTTCGAGGACTTCGGGCGGGGCCTCAGAACGGGGCACCTGGCGCAAGCGGGGCATGTGGTTCAACTCCGTTTGGTGATGAAGCGGCATGATACGGAATCCATGACGCGGGCGTGTCCATGACAAATCACTTGCCGGGCGGTGTAAGCTTGGCGGCAGTCAGGCAAAATGGGGGTTGCACATGGACCGGGAAAACAAGGAATTCCAACTGCGCGGGATCAACCACCTGGCGCTGGTCTGCAAGGACATGCAGCGCACGGTGGACTTCTACAGCGGTGTGCTCGGGATGCCACTGATCAAGACGATCGAGCTGCCCGGAAACTACGGCCAGCACTTCTTCTTCGACATTGGCAACGGCGATTCGCTGGCCTTCTTCTGGTTCCCGCACGCGCCTGAGAAGGTACCCGGGGTCTCGTCCGCCGCCCACTGGCCGGGCGACGGCGAAATCGTCACCGCCCATGGGTCGATGAACCACGTCGCCTTCGACGTTTCGCCGGAACGGTTCGATGAATACGTCCAGAAGCTGCATGACAAGGGCATCCAGACGTCCAAGGTCTACAACCACGACGACAGCCCGATGCAGGTGAGCCGCGAGCTGCACCCCGGCGTGTTCGTGCGGTCGATCTACTTCATGGACCCGGACGGCATCCTGTTGGAGTTCGCCGCCTGGACGCGGGTGCTCGACGAGTCTGACGTGAAGCACAAGCCCGCGACCGCCGCTGACGCGGAGCGCGAGCTGGCCGCCGCGCGCCGCTAACGTCACTCGCGGAGTTCTTACGCGGGGGAATGGCCACTGGGACACTGGCGGCAGATGAGGCTATTCTCCGCCGTAGCCGTCGCCGGCACGGAAGATGCGTGCCTTGGGCGAGGGTGAAGGCAAGCTTTCGCCGGAGCAGATCTGGCACCTGGTGAACTACATTCGCACGCTGGGGAGCGTTACCGGGTAACGCCCGTCGCCGGGGCGCCGCGCTGCAGGGCAAGAAACTCCAGAGCCGCGACGGCGATGAAGGAATCAGCGATTGCGGCGGCCATCCAGCGGCCTTCCCCACTGATACCGGACCAGACGAAGGGCAGGACGCACCAGATCGCCACTCCGCCGATGAGGTTGAGCGCGGCAAGAGTTGAGACAGTCCGTCGCGCGGGCGCCGGCTGGAGCGCGAATCCCGCGATGGCGGCCGACGCCCCGAGGAAGATCACCCCGGCGATTGAGACGATTGCCCGGTCGGCGTCCAGCCAGTTTGCGACTGAGCCGGCCAGGAGGAGCAGGACGGCTCCCGCGACGAGTTCGAACGCGGCGTCGACCCAGAGCGCGGTATGCAGCACGGAACGTGGAACCCGGAGCCTTCTCAACATCATCCCTCGGGCCGGCTTTTAGCGAGCGGGGTCCGGCTCCAGCGTACCAGTCAGCGAGGCTCGCTGTGAGACCTCAATCCAGTTGCCGTCCGGGTCGCGGATGAAGGAGATGCGGGCGGTAGCCCCGAGCGTCACCGGCGCGCGTCCTTCCTCGGCGCCGCGCTGGAGGAATGCGGCGTGCTCTTTTTCGACGTCTCGCACCTGGACGGTGATGTAGCGAAATCCCGGGGCCCGCATCTCTTCAGTTCGGAGCGCGGCCGGGTCTTGCTCCAGGAAGAAGAGCGTGTCACCCCACTCGAAGACACCGGGCGACACCTCGGGCAGTTGAAGCGTGTGGCCGAAGAACCGGCGGAAGGCCTCGAGGTCGCACACGCCGAAGCGCACACCGATGGCCACGATTCCCCGGTGCCCCAGTGGGACGAGGGTGACGCGGTTCCCATCGGGGTCGCGCAGTTCGCGAGGCGCGGCCAGCCCTGCGCGGGCGATGAGGAGTTCGCGGTAACCGGATGGGGGCGCCTCCGGCAGGGGATCGCGCGCGTGGTTTAGCTTCAGCACCGATCCGTTCATTGCGTGGCGGTGCTGGCGGTTGCCGCCGCCGGTCGGGAGCAGCTCTTCGAAGGCAAGGCCAACATCCTGCTGCCAGAAGGCGAGCATCGGCTCCAGGTTGTTGGTGAAGAGGCCGACGTCGATGTGATCCTTGGCGAGTTCCATACATATGCTCCAAACGCGGCGTCTGGCCGTCCGATGGTCTACAATCCGGCCACTGTTCACCGGCCACAGGGGGACAGACTTGCGCAAGGAGATACTCCGCTATGGTCACTATCATCGGCAACGTCAAGCCTGAAGACGATTACACCCACCCCCTCGGGCCGGAAGAGAACTTCAACGAATCCGTCTATTTCAACTTTTTCGACCGCGCGAAGCAGATGGGCGGTTTCCTCCGCATCGGCAACCGGGCGAACGAAGGCCACGCGGAGATGACGGTCATCGTCTACCAGCCGGATGGCTCCGCTCTGTTCAACTACAAGCGCCCCCAGATTTCGACCAATGATGGCTGGGACGCGGGCGGGCTGAAGGTTGAAGTCCTCGTCCCCGGAGAGAAGATCCGGACGACGTACGAGGGCTCCGTCGTGTACCTGAAAGACCCGCGAGAGATGCGCGAGCCGGGTGATGCGTTCAAGCAGAACCCGCACAAGAAGGTGAAGCTGGACCTGGTACACGAGGGTTGCGGGCCGATCTACGGGCACGTCGCGGAGCCCGGAGGGGCCGGTTCCCAGAACGACTTCGCGCGCGCCCACTATGAGCAGCACATGAAGGTCAGCGGCACGCTCCAGGTGGAAGACGGGCCGGTTGTAGAGATCACCGGGCACGGCCTGCGGGACCATTCGTGGGGGCCGCGCTACTGGCAGTCAACGCCGTCCTACCGCTGGATCACCGGGAACTTCGGCGACGACCTGGGCATGGTCATCTCCGTCGTGGGCGACCGCGTTGGCGGCGTCTTCCACAAGGGCAACGAGATAATCCAGATCAAGGATGTCCAGCTCGACACCAGCTACGAAGGCGACACGAACTACCACAACGGCCTGAAGGCGCGTGTAACGCTTTCGAACGGCGAACAGCACACGGTGGAAGGCACAGTGAAGGGGTTCATCCCGCTGCGCAACCGGCGGGCGGGGATGTTCACGCACATCGGCGAAGGCATGACCGAGTACACGCTGGACGGAAGCCGCAAGGGTTACGGCCTCTCCGAATACCTCGACCAGGGGAACTGACGCGTGCAAGCAGCGGAGGTCCAGGAAGGGCTGACCAGCTTCGTGCGCGAGAAGTCGGCGGCGGACGCCGTCCGCCTCGAGAACCTGGTGCGCCTCTCGGGTGGAGCCTCGCGGGAGACGTGGACTTTCGACGCGCACCTCCAGGGCAAAGGGGGCGCCGAGACGATCGAGGGCATCTTCCGCTGCGACCCCATCCCGGGCGTGCCATCGATGCCCGGCCGCGCGCTCGAATACCACCTGATCAAGGCCGCGTGGGACGAGGGCGTGGTCGTCCCCGAGCCGCTCTGGGATGGAGACGACCGGTTTGGCGTGAAGTTCTTCACGATGCGGCGCGTGCCCGGTGAGGCGCTCGGGGCACGGCTCATTCGCGGTGAGCAGTACGGCGAAGCGCGACGGCTGGTGCCAGAGCAGCTCGCGCAGAGCCTGGCGCGCATCCACAAGGTGAAGCGCGAGGCGCACCCGGAACTGCACCCGCTGCCAGGCCCGATTCCGGGACAGCCGACGGCGAAAGCGGAGGTGGACAACTACGAGGCTTCCTACCGCCTCGCCACTCCGGACCCGCACCCCGTTTTCGAACTCGCCTTCCGCTGGCTGCACCAGAACATGCCATTAGCGGACGACTGCACCCTGGTGCACGGCGACTTCCGCCTCGGCAACTTCATGTTCGACGAGGGTGGCCTGCGCGGTGTCATCGACTGGGAGCTGGCGCATTGGGGAGACCCGATGGAGGACCTTGGCTGGCTGGCGGTGAAGTCGTGGCGATTTGGCGGCAAGCAGCCGATGGCGGGCGTGGGTGACCGGGAGGCGTTCTTCGAAGCGTATGAGGCGGCAGGCGGGTTCCCCGTGGACCGTAAGCGGGTGCGGTTCTGGGAGCTGTTCGGCAACCTCCGCTGGGGCGTGATTACGATCAGCCAGGCCGTTAACTATCTCGTTGGCCGCAGCAAGAGCGTGGAGCTGGCGAGCATTGGCCGGCGCACCGCGGAGACGGAGTGGGAGCTGCTCAACCTGCTGGAAGGAAAGGGGGACTGAATGCAGGACAGACCAACCGTGGATGAACTCCTGGAGGCGGTCGCGGGCTTCCTTCGCGACGATGTGATGACGAATACGACCGGCCGGATCAACTTTCACGCGCGGGTTTCGAGCAACGTGCTGGAGATGATGCGGCGCGAGTTGAACCACCGCGAGGAGCACCTTGGCCGCGAGTGGGCCGGGCTCGACGGACTTCTGGGCCTGGAGTCTGCCCCGGCGAGTTTCGATGCGCTCCAGGCGCGGCTGCTCGAACGGAACCGGGACCTGGCGGGCCGCATCAAGGACGGCTTCGCGGATGACGCTGATGTCCGCGGGCGACTCCTGGCGCACCTCCGCACGACGGTCCACGACAAGCTCGTTGTCTCGAACCCCGCCCTGGCTGCCGACGCATGAGCCAACGCCCCAGCCTTGATGACGGCACCCGGCCGGGCGCCCTTGCCGGAGTGCGCGTGCTCGAATTTGCGCAGGCGATGGCGATACCGATCTGCGGCGTCCTGCTCTCCGACATGGGGGCGGAGGTCATCAAGATCGAACCGCCGGAGGGCGACGCGTTTCGCAAGACGCAGTTGCCGATCATCCCCGGCGAAAGCAAGGGCTACACGGTCTTGAACCGCGGCAAGCGCAGTATCTGCCTGGATGTCGGCAGCCCGGAGTCACGTCCGATCGTGGCGAAACTGGTGGCGAATGCGGATGTCGTGTTGATGTCGCTGAAGCCGGCCGATTTGCCCCGGTATGGCCTCACGTACGAAGCATTTTCGGCGATCAAGCCGGACATCATCTACCTGGAGAACGTCCCGCTGGGGCCGGAAGGTCCGTTTGGGCAGGACGGCGGCTACGACGTTGTGGTGCAAGGCATCTCGGGCTCGGGCGCGATTACGGCCCGTTCCACCGGTGACGCCCCGATGAACATCCGGCCGGCCTACATCGACATGGGCACCGGGTTCCTCTCCGCGCTCGGCGTGGTCGCCGCCCTTCGCCACCGCGACCTGACGGGCCAGGGGCAGCGAGTGCAGACTTCGCTCCTCGGCACCGGGCTCACGCTGGCGAACCAGTTGGTGAGCTGGTTTGGAGCCACGGACCCGCCACTGGAAGACGCTTTCAACCAGGATCTCGCCGAGGCCCAGGCGCGCGGCGCCGGCTATGAGGAACAGCGTGCCCTCTACGAAAAGCACTTTCTGCGCGGCGCCTACGGGAACATCTACTTCCGCCACTACCGGACGAAGGATGGATTCATCTCGATCGGCTGCCTCAGCCCGGCGTTGAATGCGCGCTTCCGCGCGGTCACTGGCGTCGCCGACCCGCGCCAGGAACCCGGCTTCGACATCGGTACGCAGGAAGGCTACGACCGGCTGACGCGGATGATCGCGGAGTCAGAGGCCACGCTGGCCAGCCGGACGACGAAGGACTGGATCGGCGCGTTCCGGGAGGGCGGCGTCCCCTGCGGGCCGTTCAACTTCCCGCCCCAGGTGTTCTCCGATGAACAGGTGCTGGCAAACGAATTCGTGGTGGAGCTGGACCACCCGCTGCTCGGGCCCTACAAGACGTTCGCGGCCCCGATCCGGATGGACGCGACACCTACGCGGATTTATGGGGCCTCGCCGCTGCTCGACGGGGATACGGATACGGTGCTGGCGGAGCTGGGGTTCTCGGAGGATGAGATTGCGGCGTGGCGGGCTTCGGGCGTGGTTGGCGCGGCTGGCGAGTAGCGCAGCGGGGGCGCAAGGCTCATTCTCAGTGGGCGCCAGCTTGCTCAAGGGCCTCGACCATTGCGCCGTATCCCCGGCTGCGCGCGTGAGCCAGTGGTGTGACGCCAACACTGTCCGCAAGATCCACGTTGGCGCCAGCCGCGATGAGCAGGCGCACGATCTCGGTGTGGCGGGGCCCGCCGTCGCCGAGGATGATCGCTTCGAGTAGTGCTGTCCACCCGAGCCGGTTGATGTGGTCGATGTTGATACGAGTCGTTAGTAGTTCGCGCACCACCTCCACGTGGCCCCGGTCGGATGCGGCGATGAGCGCGGTCCCGTTGAAGCGATTGAGCACGTTCGGGTCAGCGCCGGCGGCGATGGTGAGCCTGAGCATCTCGACATGCCCGTTGATCGCGGCGATGGAGAAGGCGTTCTCCTGTGTGTCGTCCTGGAGCTTTACATCGGCGCCCGCAGCGAGAAGGAGCCGCGCCGTCTCCAACCGGTTGTCTCGCGCGGCTGCCATGATCGGCGTGACGCCCCGGGAATCGCGCACATTTACGGCGACCCCACGGGCGAGCAGGTCGCGGACGGCCTCCGCATCTCCAGATTGGGATGCATCGATGAGTGCGCGCGTCTCGCCGATGGCCGTGGGACGCGCTACGTCGACGGTCCCCGTTGCTGTTGGGGGAAGTGACGGCGGCACGTCGACCGTGGCTTCGAGCGGGCGTCCCTCGCTCTCGCCGCATGCTGCCGCACCCAGGGCAACGGCCGCCGCCAGAAAGAATGCGACGCGGTTTCGTGCACCAGTCGTCTAAATCACCGTGGGCGCGGTGTATTCGCCGAAGACTTCGCGCATGGCACCGCAGATTTCGCCTAGCGTCGCGTAGGCGCGGACAGATTCGAGGATCGGCTCCATCAGGTTCTGGGTGCCGCCGCAGGCTGCTTTCAGGTTCGCGAGTGATGCCGCCACCTTCGCCTGGTCGCGCTCCTTGCGGTGGTGGGCGAGGCGCTTGAGCTGGTGGTCCACCAGCCGCCTGTCGACGCTGAAGATCGCGCCCCGAGCCTGGCCGCCGTCGTCCTGGTAGTCGTTGACGCCAACGATGATTTCGCGTTTTTCATCCACCTGGCGCTGGTAGTCCCAGGCCGCTTCGGCGATCTGCGTTTGCATCCAGCCGGTCTCGATGGCTTTGACGGAACCGCCCATCCTTTCGATCTGGGCCATGTAGTCGCGAGCTTTCGCTTCCAGTTCGTTGGTCAGGTGCTCGACGAAGTAGCTGCCGGCCATCGGGTCGATGGTGTCGGTGACGCCCGTTTCGTGGGCGATGATCTGCTGGGTGCGGAGGGCGATTCGCTGGGCTTCGTTGGTTGGCAGGGCGAGCGCCTCGTCGAAGCAGCTCAGGGCAATCGACTGGACGCCGCCGATGACCGCGGCGAGGGACTGTACCGAAGCGCGGACGATGTTGTTTTCCGGCTGCTGGGCGACGAGCGTGCTTCCGCCCGTCTGGGTGTGCGTGCGCAGCATCATGGAGCGCGGGTCCTTCGCGCCGTACTTCTCCTTGAGCAGCCGTGCCCAGAGGCGGCGGAGCGTGCGGTACTTCGCGATCTCTTCGAAGAAGTTGTTGTGGGTGTTGAAGATCCAACTGATGCGGGGGGCGAACTCATCGATGTCGAGGCCCTGTGCGAGGGCGGCGTCGATATAGGCACAGGCGTTGGCGAAGGTGAAGCCGATCTCCTGGGCGGCTGTCGAACCGGCGTCGCGGATGTGGTAGCCGCTTACGCTGATCGTGTTCCAGAGCGGTACGTTTTTGGCGCAGTAGGCCATGATGTCCGCCGCCAGCCGCACGCTTGGGCTGGGCGGGAAGATGTACGTGCCGCGCGCAACGTATTCCTTGAGCACGTCGTTCTGGATGGTCCCGTTGAGCTTGGCGCTGCTGACGCCCTGCTTTTCGGCGGCGGCGATGTACATCGCGAGCATCACGGCTGCGGGGGCGTTGATCGTCATGCTGGTCGAGACTTTGTCCAGGGGTATGCCTTCGAACAGCGTCTCCATGTCGAAGAGCGAGTCGATCGCGACGCCCACCTGGCCGACTTCGGCGATGGCCATAGGGTCATCGGAGTCGTAGCCGAGCTGGCTGGGGAGGTCGAAGGCGACGGAGAGGCCAGTCTGGCCCTGGGAGAGCAGGTAGCGGAACTTTTCATTCGACTCTTCGGCGGTGCCGAAGCCGGCGTATTGACGCATGGTCCAGTAGCGGCCGCGGTACATGGTGGGCTGGACGCCGCGGGTGAACGGATACTCACCGGGGAAGCCGAGGTCGCGTCCGTAGTCGAACTCCGCGATATCGAGCGGCGTGTAAAGGCGCTGGACCGGCTGGCTGCTGGTGGCGAACGGTTCGTCGCGTTCGGGCTGGCGCTGGAGGGTTTTCGCCAGCGGCCCTTCCTCCCAGCCGTGGACTGCGCGCGAGAGCTGCGAGAGCGCCTCGCGGGAGAAGAGGGTGGGTTGGGAGCCGTTCGATTGTGCCATGGCCTGCCTCCGGATGAACCAGTGTACTCAAGGGTGCGCGGCAGCCGCACGTCCGCCCCCATGCGGGGCTTCTGAATGAGATCCGAAGCGCGTTCGGAAGAGTGTGCTAATCTTCCCGGACGCCCGCGAGGGCGCATCTACCAGGTGGAGCAAGACCGATGGCAATTGATGGCAACTGGAAAGTCGTGATGCAGTCTCCGATGGGGGCGCGCGACGCAACGGCAGAATTCGCTTCCGCTGGCGGTGCCCTGAGCGGCGCGTTCGGGGGGGCCGCCGGCGCGGTCCCGCTGAGCGGCAGCGTGGATGGCAACAAAGTGAACTGGGCCGCCACGGTGAACGGCCCCATGGGCCAGATGGAACTGAAGTTCGACGGCACCGTGGACGGCGACGCGCTTTCCGGGACGGTGGCATTCGGCGCATTCGGGTCCGGCAGTTTCACCGGCACTCGCGCCTGACAAACTGGCGGAGGGACTGCCGCGTGGCTTGCCTGAACTGGTACGCTACGCGGCATGACCCAACCGCAGCGCGTCATCTATCTTCCCCCGGGTTTGGTCCCGGCTCCTCCCCCCGCCCCATTGGCGAGCGGCGGTGGAATCCCGTTCGACCGTGTGTTCTTCGAACAGGTCCTTCCCCGGGCGATCCAGTCGTTCTGCAGCCAGACGGCCTGCCCGCTGCCGGTCCTTGAATTGATGACGGTTGACGGCACGACCCACTACGTCAACGCCATCGCTGGCGTGGCCGACAACTGGGTTGCGCTCCAGACCTCATCCGAGGATCACCAACACCCGGTGCAGGTGTTTCTTCCCTACAACACTATCTTTCGCGTCGAGGTGCACCCGGAGCCCGACAACGGCCGCGGTCACCTCGGCTTCTTGCTTGCTTCCGCTTCCCAGCCGGCGACGGTTGTGGAGACGCGCGCGAAAAACAAGAAGAAGTAAATCCAAATGCTTCGGATCTTGCGCCTGGGCAACAGCAACGACGCTGTCCTCGCTATCCCCGAACACCTGCGCGCGCCGAGCATCGCCGACGCCATGCTCGCTGAGGCCAGCGGAGAGCAGGTTGAGGCCGTCAACAAGACTATGTGGCCCACGCCGGACTTCCCGGAGATCCTCGACCGTTGGCTGGACCGGTACGCTCCGGATGTCGTGTTGATGCAGATTAACGCCTACTGGTATGCCTATCCCCGGTTGCTGCTGTCCATGCGCCACCTCCCGATGCTGGGCCGCTTCGCTTCCAGGGCGGAAGCGAAGCTCGCGAACTCGCCTGGCATCGCCCTGAGCCGACCCGTAGTGCTTCTTCGTGACCAGCTCATGCGAGTGTTTGGGGGCACAACGGCGTTTTCGCCCGAGCAGGTTGGGGATGTGGTAGAGGCGTCTCTCCGCGTGGTGCTCGCGCGGGAGTCGATTGGAGTTGGGGTGCGCGGCCCGTTCTTCGCGCTTGCGGAGGAGTTTGGCGGGCGCGCCGGGCGCCGCGCTGTTTCCACTCATTCCCAGGTTTACCTCGACGTCGAGCGGCGATGCGCCCGGTTGATGGTGCCGTTTGAGGGCCGCAATCCGGGCATCCCGATGGGGGGTTCCGGCTCTTACCTGAAGGACCGGATGCACCTGAACGAAGGTGGCCAGGCGTTGCGTGGCCAGATGGAAGGCCGGGTGTTGGTGCGCGCCTGGGAACAGACGGGCCTGGTGGAGCGGCCGGTGGATTCGGCGTAAGCGGTCGAGAAGAACATCTGTTCGCCGGTCTCCGGTTCTGGCACAATAAGCGGCGATGACGAGCCCGGCTGCCGCCCCTTCCGCGCTTGAACGCTTTTCGCCCGTGGCCCGGTCGTGGTTCGTGGACACCTTCGCGGCGCCGACGCGGGCGCAGGAGTTGGGCTGGGATGCGATTTCGCGCGGCGAACACACGCTGCTGCTCGCCCCCACGGGCTCTGGGAAGACGCTGGCGGCGTTCCTCTGGTGCCTTGACCGGCTGGCTTCGCGGCCAGAACCGCCACCGCGTAAAGACGGCAAGCGTGCGCAACGCGAGGGCATCAGTGTGCTCTACGTTTCGCCGCTGAAGGCGCTTTCGTACGACGTGGAGCGTAACCTGCGCTCGCCGCTGGCTGGCCTGCGGATTGCGGCCGCGCGTACCGGCCAGGCACTGCCGGAAATCCGCGTGGGGACGCGCACGGGCGACACGCCGACGCGCGAACGCGAAGACATTCGCCGCGACCCGCCGGACATCCTGATCACCACGCCCGAGTCGCTCTACCTCATGCTCACCTCCCGGGCGCGCGAAGTGCTGCGCACGGTTGAGACGGTGATCGTGGATGAAATTCATACGATGGCCGGGACGAAGCGAGGCGCTCACCTTGCACTGTCGCTCGAGCGGCTGGAGAAGCTGACGGCAAAGCCGCCTCAGCGCATCGGACTCTCGGCCACGCAACGTCCGCTGGAGGAGGTTGCGAAGTACCTTGGCGGCGACCGCCCGGTGCGGATCGCTGACGCGGGCGCGACGAAAGAGCTGGACTTGAAGGTCATCGTCCCGGTGGAGGACATGGCGAACCTCGACCCCTCGCTCTACCAGCAAACGGGGGCGGTGAGCGGGACGGGGTACGAAGGCGCCCAGGGGATCTGGCCCGCGGTCTACCCCCAACTGCTGGAGCTGGTGCGCGCGCACCGTTCGACGCTCATCTTCGTGAATAACCGGCGCCTCGCCGAACGGCTGGCGGCACGGGTGAATGAACTGGCCGGAGAGGAGTTGCTCCGCGCCCACCATGGGTCCGTCTCGCGGGAGCAGCGCACCGAAATCGAAGAGAAGCTGAAGGCCGGGCTGCTGCCTGGGCTGGTCGCCACGAGTTCGCTCGAGCTCGGCATCGACATGGGCGCCATTGACCTCGTCGTCCAGGTGGAATCGCCGAAGTCCGTGGCGCGCGGGCTCCAGCGTGTTGGCCGCGCGGGACACCAGGTCGACGCACCGAGCACGGGACGCATCTTCCCCAAGTTCCGAGGCGACCTGCTCGAGTGCGCGGTCGTCACCGAGCGGATGCACAAGGGGCTGATCGAGAAGACCGAGGTGCCGAAGAATCCGCTCGACGTGCTCGCGCAGCAGATCGTGGCGATGTGCGCGGTTGATGACCTGCGTGTCGACGAAGTCGAGGCACTCGCCCGCCGCACCTACAACTTCGCGACGCTGACCCGAGACGTGCTCGAAAGCGTGCTCGGCATGCTCGCCGGGCAGTACCCCTCGGACGAATTCGCGGACCTGAAGCCGCGCATCCTCTGGGACCGGGCGACGGATGTCCTCTCCAGCCGGCGGGACGCAAAGACGGTGGCTGTCATCAACGGCGGGACCATCCCCGACCGCGGCCTGTACGGCGTGTTCCTCGGGGAGGGTGGCCCGCGGGTGGGCGAACTCGACGAGGAGATGGTCTACGAAAGCCGGGCGGGCGAGACGTTCCTCCTCGGGGCGACGACCTGGCGGATCGAGGGGATTACGCGCGACAAAGTAATCGTCTCTCCTGCTCCCGGGGAGCCCGGGAAGATGCCGTTCTGGAAGGGCGATGGCATCGGCCGTCCGCTCGAGTTTGGCCGGGCTATTGGCCAGTTCACGCGGGAGATCGACGCCATCCGCGACCCAGAAAAGGCGCTCATGCGGCTGCAACAGACTCACGACCTCGACGAGCGGGCCGCCCGCAACCTCCTCGCCTACCTGGACGAAGAGAAGGAGGCCACCGGTTCACTCCCGACTGACAAGACCATCGTTGTCGAGCGGTTTCGGGACGAGCTGGGCGACTGGCGGGTCGTCATCCTCACCCCGTTCGGCGGGCGCGTGCACTCGCCCTGGGCGCAGGCGCTTGAGGCGACGCTTGTTGAGCGCAGCGGGTTCGATGTGCAGACCATCTGGAGCGACGACGGCATCGCCATCCGGTTCGCGGGTGGTGACGAGCCACCTCCAACCGAAGTCCTCTTCCCGTCGCCTGAGGAGGTGGAGGAGCTGGTCCTGAACCGGCTTTCAAGCACGGCGCTGTTCGCCGCGCATTTCCGGGAGAACGCGGCCCGCGCGCTCCTCTTGCCCAGGCGGCGCCCGGGAGCACGCACGCCGCTCTGGCTGCAGCGCCAGCGCTCGGCGAACTTGCTCGCGGTCGCCAGCCGGTACGGCTCCTTCCCGATAATCCTTGAGACCTATCGCGAATGTCTGCGGGACGTGTTCGACGTGCCGGGGCTGGTGTCGATCCTCACGCAGGTGCGGAGCCGCGAGATCCGGACGGTCACGGTCGAGACGCAGGAAGCCTCGCCGTTCGCGCGCTCGCTGCTCTTCGACTACATCGCAGCGTACATGTACGAGGGTGACGCGCCGCTGGCGGAGCGCCGGGCGCAGGCCCTCGCGCTGGACCGCAACCTGCTTCGCGACCTCCTCGGGCAGGATGAACTGCGGGAACTGCTCGATCCCGACGCAATCCAGCAGGTGGAGCTTGAACTGCAGTGCCTGGTGGACAACCGCAAGGCCCGCAACGAGGACCAGTTGCATGACCTGCTGCGCCGCGTTGGGGACCTGACGGAGTACGAAATCGAGGCGCGGGCGACCGAACCTGGACGGGTGAACGATTGGCTCATCACCCTGGAGGCCGGCCATCGCGCCTGCCGGGTGCGGATAGGTGGCGAGGAGCGCTGGATCCCGATCGAGGATGCCGGCCGCTACCGGGATGCCCTGGGGGTATCGACTCCGCAGGGCGTCCCCGAGGCGTTCTTGAAGCAGACTCTTGCGCCGCTCGAAGGACTCGCGGGCCGCTTCGCGCGCACCCATTCGCCCTTCGTCGCTGCCGCGATTGCGGAGCGATGGTCGCTGCCGGAGTCGCTGGTGCGTGAGGCGCTGCAATCGCTGGAGGCGGCCGGGAACGTGCTCCACGGCGATTTCCGTCCCGGGGGAATCGAACGCGAATGGTGCGACCCTGAAGTGCTGCGGATGCTTCGCCGCCGCTCGCTCGCCCGGCTGCGGAAAGAAGTCGAGCCGGTCGACGGGGCCGCGCTGGCGCGGTTTGAACTGAAGTGGCAGGGCATCGGCAGCGGCGCTTCCGGCGTCGAACGGCTGCGCGAGGTGGTTGCACAGATCGAGGGCCTGCCGCTTGCCGCCTCTGTGCTGGAACGCGACATCCTCCCGGTGCGGGTGGCGGGCTACCAGGCGCGGTTGCTGGACGAACTTTGCGCCTCGGGCGAGCTCGCGTGGGTTGGCCGTGGCCGATTGGGCAAGGACGACGGCCGGTTGGCGCTGGTCCCCCGGGAGACGCTTCGTGACTTCGCCCAGGCTATACCCGCGGACGACCTCACGCCTCTCCACCGGGCAATCCTGGAGCTGCTGGAGAGACGCGGAGCCTCGTTCTTCACCGAAGTGGTCTCGGCCACCCGCCAGCCCTCGCGCGAGGTATTGGAAGCGCTCTGGGATCTCGCATGGGCGGGCGACATCACCAACGACACGTTCGCGCCGGTGCGCGCGCTGGCCTGGCCCAAGCGCGCGGCTCCGTCCCCCCGTGGCCGGGTTGGCGGGCTGCCGCCGGAGGCCGCGGGGCGCTGGTCGCTCACTGCGTACCCGTCCGACGTGCCGTCCAACGCTACCCAACGCGCGCATGCGCTGGCGACGACGCTCCTGGAGAGGTACGGGGTCGTGACGCGCGAAGCCGTGATGGCGGAGGGGGTGACTGGTGGCTTTTCGTTTGTGTATCCGGTGCTGAAGACTATGGAAGAGGGAGGAAGGATCCGGCGGGGCTACTTCGTCGAAGGGCTTGGCGCCGCGCAGTTCGCGCTTCCGGGCGCCGTGGACCGCCTCCGCGCGGAACGGGACGTTCCGGACGAACCGGTGGTCCGTGTGCTCGCCGCATCCGACCCGGCAAACCCGTACGGCGCCGCGCTGCCCTGGCCCCGCCGGGAGGAGCAGGAGCGCCGGGGGCTGCAACGCGCGGCGGGGGCGTACGTTGTGCTTGTCAACGGAGAACCGATGCTTTACCTCGAGCGCGGGGGCAAGAGCGTGGTCACGTTCCCGGGATTCGACGACACCAGCGGCCAGCGAGTTGCAGTCGATGGTTTGATGGGACTCGCGGCGCGCTCGGGCGGGCGCGGCCTGACGATCGAGCGCATCGACGGCCTCCCGCCGAGCGAGTCTCCGTTTGCCCCGGCGTTCGTTGCGGCGGGGTTCGCGGCAGGCTACCGGGGGCTCACCTTCCGCCCGTCGCGTCCGGAGCGTGCCGGTGCCCGAGGGCGATAGCCTCTACCGGTTCGCTGCGCGGTTGCGGCCGGCGTTGGTTGGGAAGCCGATCCTTGCCGTGCGGAGCCACGGTCCAGGGCCGGTGCCACAGGTACACCGCATCGTCGGCGCGACCTGCACCGGCGTGCGCTCCCAGGGCAAGAACATGCTCATCAGCTTCGACAACGGCCTGGCCCTGCGCGGCCACCTGCGGATGCACGGGACGTGGCACGTCTACCAGCCCGGCGAACCATGGTCGCGCCCCGAGCGGGAGGCCAGGCTGGTGCTCGAAGTCGAGGATGCGGTGGTGGTGAACTTCAGCGCGCCGGTCATCGAGTTGATTGAGGAGCGGGCGCTGGAACACTACGGCCCCGTCAGCAATCTAGGCCCGGACCTGCTGGATGATGATTTCGATCCAGGGGAGGCGCTCCGCCGCCTCCGGGACTCTTCGCGGGCGGACCTGACGATTGGGGACGCGATCATGGATCAGCGCGCGCTGGCCGGGGTGGGCAACATCTGGAAGAACGAATCGCTGTTCCACGCTGGCATCAACCCGTGGCGGCGGGTGCGCGAGCTTTCGGATGAGGCGCTGCTTGGGCTCATCGGGAAGGCGCAGGCGTTGCTGCGGGCGAGCGTGGGGAAGCCGAATGCGCTGGACCTCAAGCGGCGGCCGAGCATGTACGTTTACGGCCGTGCTGGGCAGCCGTGTAGGCGCTGCTTCGCGCGGCTGCGGAGTGGCCCCCAGGGTGTTGATATCCGCCACACCACGTGGTGCCCGAAGTGTCAGCCGGTGGTGGAGGGCCAGATGGAGCCGCCGGTGCGTACGCGGAGTGTTCAGCCGCGGGGGGTAAATGCGGGAGAACCCTCTTGACGATCTTCGCGGGGGTACGTAGTCTCCTTGTTAAGGAAGGAGGTGATGCGCATGGACGATCACAGTCGTAGGTACGGCCGGAGCTCAGCGCAGGAGGTGACCTCCCCGTAGGGAGTCCACCCACCTTCTAAGGCTCCGGTCTTAGCTACGCTCAGGGCCCCGCAATACTCGCGGGGCCCTTTACTTTGTCCCGATGGGGAGCAGGTTCGTGACCCGGTTCGACGCCCCAGCCTTCCACGATGCCCTGGCCACCACCGCCATCGGCCGCTTCATGGTGTACCGCGAAACCGTCGATACCACCATGGTGCTGGCCCGCCGCGAGGCGGACGAAGGGGCGCCGCACGGCACGCTAGTGCTTGCCGAAGAGCAGACCGCCGGGCGAGGGCGCAAGGGGCGATCGTTTCAGAGCCCTCCCGGCGAGAACCTCTATTTCACGTTCGTGTTGCGCTGTCCGGTGGAGCAACACCGGCGCCTTCCCGTGGCTGTGCCGCTGGCGGTGGTGGCCGCAGTCCAGGCGGAAGGCGTGGACGCGGCGATCAAGTGGCCGAACGACATCTGGGCGGGCGATCGGAAGCTCTGCGGGATGCTCATCGATGCGGAACTCACGGCCGCCGGGGCGATTGCGCTTCCCGGCATCGGCATTAACGTCAACGGCGACCCGGCGCGAATCCCCGAACTCCGTGACATCGCCACCAGCCTGGAGCGTGAGTTGGGCCGCCGGGTGCACCGAGAGGCCCTGCTGGCGCGCATCTGCAACGAGCTTGAGGCGGCGCTGCTGCTTGGTCCCGCGGAACTCGCCCGCCGGTACCGCGAACGGAGCCTGGTGATCGGCAGGCGCGTACGCGTCACACCGCTTGCCGGAGAACCCTACGAAGCGCTCGCCATGAGCATCGGAAATGACGGCTCCCTCGTCGTCGAGCGGGATGACGGGAAACTGGAGGATCTCAATGCCGCCGAGGTGACGCTCCGGCCAGCGGTGCCGGCATCGCGGCGTTAGTGGCGGCTGGCCTATCATGAACCTGCAATGAACCACTCTTTCGGCAATCGCGCGCCGGCCGGGCGGACCGGGATGGCTGTGTAGTGCCGCCGATCACGCTGCATATGGTGCTTGCCCGCGAGATCGCGCTGAGCTTGAAGTCGGACGCGCTGGACCCGGCGTCCGGCCACTACCTGCTGGGGGCGACGACACCGGATATCCGCGTGATCACCCGCCAGGACCGCTTCAGCACGCATTACTTCGACCTGAACGGGCCGGACCACCAGGACTCGGTGGCGGGCTTCTTCAGCGAGCACAGCCGCCTCCTGAGACCTGAGCGGCTCAACGCGGAGACGCGCGCCTGGGTGGCGGGGTACATCAGCCACCTGGTGATGGACGAGCAGTACATCACGGGCATTTACCGGAAGTTCTTCGCCCAGCACGATGCGCTCGGGGGCGCGATGCGGGCGAACGTGATGGATCGGCTCCTCCAGTTCGACCTGGACCGTGAGTATGGGAACGATGCGGAACTGAAGCAGGAGATCTGCGCTGCCTTGAGCTGCACGGTGGAAGGGATCGAGGCCGGGTTCGTGGACAAGGAGACGCTGGAGCGGTGGCGGAAGGTGAGCTACGACGTGGCCGCGCGGGAGATGGACTGGGAGCGGATGCGCTCGATGATTTCGAACCACCTGCGTTACGGCGGCCTGGAAGAGGGGGAGACGTTGAGTTCATTCCTCGATTCGCTGCCGGAACTGCTGGATGAGACAATCGCCCACATTACGAGCGCGGAGGTTGACGCCTTCGTACAGCGTTCCACGGCGGCGGCGCGCGCGGCCGTAGGGAGGTACCTGGGATGCGGATAATCCGCAACGCCGAAGAGGGCCGCAAGCTGCTCCTCGACCGCAAGCCGCTGGAGAACGACGAACTGCCGATGGCGATCCGGGAAACGACGTTCAAGACGTTCGGCCAGGAGCTTTCGCCCGAGGAAGTGGTGCGCCGCATCATCCGCGATGTGCGGGAAGATGGCGACAATGCCGTGCGGTTCTACAACACCCAGCTGGACGGCGGCCATAGCGAGCAGCTGCGCGTGACGCCAGAGGAGATGCGCGCAGCCTATGAGCAGGTGGGCGATGACCTCATCGAGGCGTTGAAGTTCGCCGCCGGGCGCATCCGGACGTACCACGAGCAGCAGCTCCGGGGCGCCTTTTTCGATTTCAACCAGAACGGCCTGGGCCAGATGACGCGCGCGATCCAGCGGGTGGGGATCTATGTGCCGGGGACGCGGGCGCCGCTGCCGAGCACGGTACTGATGTGTGCCGTGCCGGCGCGGGTTGCAGGCTGCGATGAGGTGTACATAACGAGCCCGGTGATGCCGGACGGCTCCGTCCCGGCGGCCAAGCTGGTTGCCGCGGACATCGCGGGCGTTGACGGCGTCTTCAAGGCAGGCGGCGCGCAGGGTGTCGCGGCCTTCGCCTACGGCACCGAGTCCATCCCGCGGGTGGACAAGATCTGCGGGCCCGGCGGGCTCTTCGTCACGATCGCCAAGAGGCAGGTCTTCGGTGACGTCGGCATCGATTCAATCTACGGCCCGACGGAAACGATCGTCATCGCCGACGAGAGCGCGGACCCGGAGATGGTGGCTTCTGACCTCCTCGCCCAGGCGGAACACGACGCGCTCGCCAGCCCGATCCTCCTGACGCCGTCGCACTACCTTGCGGACGAAGTGGCCAGGGCCATCGAACGGCAGTTGAAGGACATGGAGCGGGCGAAGATCGCGCGGGCGGCGCTCGACAACCGCGGTGGCTGCATCCTGGTGAACGACATTGACCATGCGATCGAGCTGGCGAATCACTACGCGCCGGAGCACCTCTGCCTCCTGGTGGAGCAGCCGATGGCGTACGCCTCGAAGGTCCGGAACGCCGGTGGACTGTTCCTGGGCGAGTCATCGCCGGAGGCGATCGGTGACTACACGGCGGGCCCGAGCCACACCATGCCAACTGGCGGCAGCGCACGCTGGAGTTCGCCGCTCAGCGTGAACGACTTTCTCAAAATCACATCCGTGGTGAACATCCCCGCCGAGATCACCGAGGAGCTCGCCCGCGCCGCGAGCATCATCGCGCGTGCGGAGGGCCTCACCGGCCACGCCCACGCCGTCGAGCGCCGGATCCAGGGCCGCTAGACGATGAATCCGCGACGTTTCTTCCGCCCGGACTTCGATGACCTGGAAGCGTATACGCCAGTGAAGCCGCTGGACGTGCTGGCGGCGGAGATCGGCCTGCCCATCGGCCAACTCGTGAAGCTGGACGCAAACGAGAACCTGTATGGGGCGCACCCCGCGGTGGTGGAAGCGGCAGCGAAGGCTGACCACCACATCTACCCGGACCCGGGCCAGACGTCACTGCGGGCGGCGATTGCCGAGTACGTGGGCGTTACGCCAGGACAGGTGGTGGCGGGCTCGGGCGCCGACGACCTGATCGACGTGATTCTGCGGCTGGCGCGGCCGGCCATTGCCGTGACTGCGTCGCCGACCTTCGGGATGTACAGCTTTCTCGCGAAGGTGAACGGGACTCGCTTCGTTGAAGTGCCGCGCCTGGCGGGCTTTCAGGTGGACGTGCGCGGCCTCGCGAGCACGGTTGAGCGCGGCGCGCACCTCATCTTCCTCACGTCGCCGAACAACCCGACGGGGAACTGCCTCACGCGGGCCGAACTCGAAGCCATCTGCAACCTCGAAGCGCTGGTTGTGGTGGACGAGGCGTACATCGAGTTCGGGGGCGAGAGCGCGGTCCCGCTGATCGCGGCGCATCCGAACCTGATCGTCATCCGCACGTTCAGCAAATGGGCGGGGCTGGCGGGACTGCGTGTCGGGTATTCAGTGAGCGAACCTGGCATCGCGGCGGCCCTGATGGCGATAAAACAGCCCTACAACGTCAACGTAGCCGGGGATCTCGCTGCCCAGGCCGCCCTCAGGCACCGCGCCGAGGTGTTCGAGACCGTGAAGTGCATTGTTGCGGAGCGCGAGCGGCTGGCACGGGACGTTGGCGCCCTCGGCTGGCTCCGTCCGCTTCCGTCCGAGGCGAACTTCGTCCTCTTCGCGGTCACCGAGGGACACGATGCGGCGCGGGTGGCGGCGGAGCTGCGGCGCCGTGGCGTGCTGATCCGCTACTACAATCGCCCGGACCTGGCAAATTACGTCCGCATCAGCGCGGGCCGTCCGGAAGACACCGGCAGGCTGCTCGCCGCCCTGCGGGAAGTCGAACCGCTCACTCGCAGGGAGGACTCATGAACCCCAGGACCGCGACGGTCTCACGCAGCACGGCGGAGACGGCCATCGAAGTTGTCCTCAACCTGGATGGCTCCGGGAAGTTCGTTACCGAGACGGGCATCGGGTTCTTTGACCACATGCTCAGCCACATCGCCAAGCACGGTGTGTTCGACCTGGAAGTGCGGGCGAAAGGCGACCTGCACATCGACCAGCACCACACGGTTGAAGATTGCGGTATCGCGCTTGGCGAGGCGTTCAGCGAGGCGCTTGGCGACAAGCGCGGGCTGGTGCGTGCGGGCAGCGCCTACATGCCCCTGGACGAAGCGCTCGCCTTCGCGGCGGTGGACCTCAGCGGACGGCCGTACGCTTCGCTGGACCTGAAACTGCTCGGGCGCGAACTTGGCGGGATGCCGCCGGACCTGTTCAACCACTTCCTCGAGTCGTTCGCGTTCGCGATGAAGGCGAACTTGCACGTGAAAACGCTTTCCGGGGTGAACGACCACCACAAGGTTGAGGCGTGCTTTAAGGCGATGGCACGGGCGCTGGACGCCGCCTGCCGGATTGACCCGCGCCGGGGCGGCGATGTGCCGAGCACGAAGGGGAGCATTTAGCGGCCACGCCCCTGTCCGCCGGTTTGACAGGGTGGTTGCCCGGCCACAGGATCCGGGCGGTGGAATCCAAACTGGCCAGCTACCTTGCCCCGCGTCTTGAGGCGGAGGACGGGGTCGCGATCAGCAATCTCTTTCGCATTCCCGGCGGCGCCTCGCGCGAGACGTGGATGTTCGATGCTGCCTGGCGTGCCGGCGGCGAAGCCAAATCGGCGCCTTTCGTCTTGAGGATGGACCCACCGGCCAGTCTCGTGGAATCCGAACGCGAGGTGGAGTACGCCTTCTACCGCGCCTTCGAAGGGACGAACGTACCGGTGCCCCGGATGCGCTGGCTGGAGCTTGGGTTGGAACCGCTGGGGGCGCCCTTCTTCATCATGGATCGGATCACGGTGGGCGAGACGAACGTGCAGAACCTCGCCAGTGGCCCCCAGTACGACGGGGCGCGGGCGATGATCGGCCGGCGGATGTACGAGGTGCTGGCCGCGATCCACACCGCGGAGTGGTCCGGGACGGACATCCCGAAGGTGGTGAAGCCGCCAACACCCGCGACTTGCTGGAGGGAGGCGCTGGACTATTGGGAAGGGATGATCGACGCCAATGAGCTCAGCCCCCAGCCGATCATCCGGGCGGCCATCCGCTGGCTCCGCGCGAACCCGCCGCCGCCCGCCCAGCGGGTGAGTGTGGTCCACGGCGACTACCGTGTAGGCAACTTCCTCTACTCCAACGACGGCATCCACGGAGTGCTGGACTGGGAGATGGCGCACCTGGGGGACCCTATTGAAGACGTGGCCTGGGCGATGCACGAGATCTGGCACAGGGACTTGATCCCGCGCGCGGAGTGCATCGCCGTCTACGAAGAGGCGAGCGGCCTGAAGGTCGCGCCGGAGGCGCTGCGCTGGTGGGACGTGTTCACCGGCGTCAAGGCACAGGGCATTTGGCTGACTGGTGCGCGGTCGTTCCAGGAGGGCCGGAGTTCCGAGTTGATACTCGTGGCCGCCGCCTATTCGCTGGTGAACCGGACAGACGAAGCTGTGCTGCAGTCGCTTGGGAGGGGAGCGTGACGCCATACCCCGACCGCGTCTTGATGGTGATGGCGGGGGCGCTGGGGGCGCTCATGGCGGAAGTGCGGACGCCCTTTGGCGCGCAGACCGCCGGGCTTTCCGCCGCGCTCGCCGGGTTGCTTGCGCAGGAATGGGACCGCGCCGCCGCCCGGCTGGTGGAGGAGAACACGGCAGTCACCGGATTGCTCGAGCGCGCGCGGCTGATCGTGACGGACGAGGCACTGCACGTCCGGATCGACACCGTGATTGCGCGCATCCCCGCCTCGGACCTTCGGGTTTCAGCTCTCCGTACCGAGAACGACGAACTGCGCGGCGTCCTCGTGGATGTGCATGCCGCCGTGGATGGCGTTGCGGGAGAACAGCATGAATTGCTGAACCGCTTGATCTGGGACGAACTGAGGGAATCGACGCGCCGGCGCCACCTGGTGACGGGCCGGTGAGAGACCTGCTTCGCGAGGCGCTGGCGCGTTATACCCCGGAGTCGCTTGAGGTGGACGCGGGGCTCGCAGCCGCTGGAGTGCTGCTCCTCATCTACGACCACGCGGAAGGGCCTCACATCGTCTTCCAGAAGCGCACCGAGCATGTGCGCGACCACAAGGGGCAGATAAGCTTCCCCGGCGGCGCCATGGACCCGGAAGACGAGACGGTGCTTCACACGGCCCTCCGCGAAACGCACGAGGAGATCGGCGTGCATCCGGACGATGTGGACGTGCTCGGCCAGCTGGACGACATGGTGACCGTCTCCAACTACCGCGTCACGCCTTACGTCGGCTGGCTGAAGCGCTACCCCTACGAATGGACGTTCAGCGACATTGAGGTGGCGTATCTGCTGGAGGTTCCGCTTCAGCATTTGCTTCACCCGGAAACCCTGGTCCCGGACCGGCGGCTGATCAACGGGCGTGAGTACGTCTTCTCTTCGTACCGGTGGGGAGACGACCTGATCTGGGGGGCGACGGCGAGGATGCTGACGAACTTGCTGGATATCGTGGCGAGCCTGCCGGGCATGCCCGGACCGGGCACGCGGCCGCGGGGTTGACGTGCAATTGGTGCTGCTCACCGGGGACCCGCTGTTCCGGACGGCCGTGACGGGGTTGGCGGGCGCGCTCGGCCACGAGGTAGCCAGTGGAGAATTGGCCGGCGCCGACGTGACAATCTGCGACGCGGGGACCGTGGACTTCGCGGCGCTGGCCGGGCAGTTGGACCCGTTGCGTACCCTCGTGTTCCTCCCTTCGGGCGCGGCGAGGATGCCGCCGGCGGCGATGCTGAGCGCTTTTCCTCACGTCGCGGCGAGGACCGCGCTCGCAGCTGAGCTTCCTCGCCTGTTGGCGTTGCTGGGTTGACGGCGCTGTCTGCTTCGAGGCCTGACCGGTAGGATGGGAGGCATGCAAGGGCCACTTCTGGAGGTCGTCGCGGATGGATGAACGCCGGACAGTCGCTTCACTGCTCGCGGAGCTGGCGGGGGCCGAGTTGGTGCGCGGCGACCGCGATACGGTGGTGGACTCGATTGCGCACGACTCGCGGCGTTCCGGCGCGGGTGCGCTCTTCGTCGCCGTGCCCGGTTTCAGCGTGGATGCGCACCAGTACTTGCCGGGGGTGGTCGCGGCTGGCGCGGCTGCAGTCCTTGTGCAACGAGACCGCGCCGCGGCGTGGCGGGAGATAGCCGGACCCGCCGTGATTGCGGTGGATGACACGCGCATCGCGCTCGCGGCGGCGTCCGCCTGGTTCCACCACCATCCGGGGAGAGAGATGGTGGTGGTGGGGATTACCGGCACGGACGGCAAGACGACCACGTCGCACTTGCTGACATCTGTCCTGGAGGCTTCGGGGGCGCGAGTGGGGCGCCTCGGTACGGTTGATACGTACATGCCAGGTGAATCGGGCCACGTGACGGACCGGATGACGACCCCGGAAGCGCCCGAGGTGCAGGCGTTGCTGCGGCGGATGGCGGACGCGGGCTGCGAATTCGCGATCGTCGAATCGACCAGCCACGGGCTGGCGCTGCACCGCCTGGACCACGTGGAGTACGACATCGCCGCCTTCACGAATATCACCGGTGACCACCTGGATTTCCACAAGACGTTCGAAGCGTACCGCGAAGCCAAAGGGATGCTGTTCGCGGCGCTGCAGTCATCATTCGACAAAGGCGTGCGTAAGGTGGCGGTGGCCAACGCGGGCGACCCCTCCGCCAACTGGATGCTCTCGCGGGCGCCGCAGGCGGAGCAGTTGCGGTTCGGGCTGGAGGCGCGCGACGCCGACGTGACCGCGCGGAACATCCTCCTCCGGCCCGATGGGACGGCCTTCCGGCTGGTAACGGCCAGGGGAATGGCGGACGTGGAGATGCGCCTGCCGGCGATGTTTAACGTCATGAATGCCCTTGCCGCAGCGGGGATAGGGCTTGGCGCTGGACTGGATGCGCGGACGATAGCGCGGGGACTTTCGCAAGCGCCAGGCGTGCCGGGCCGCATGGAGCAGATCGACTGTGGCCAACCGTTCGCGGTGATTGTTGATTACGCCCACACGGGGGACGCGGTCCGGAAGGTCCTCGAAGTGCTCCGCGATGTTACCACCACGAACCTCATCATCGTCGTGGGGGCGGCCGGTGAACGGGACCCGGGGCGCCGTTTTGGTGTCGCGCGGGCAGCCGCTGAGGGCGCCGATTTCGCGGTCTTCACGAACGAAGACCCGCGTTCGGAGGACCCGAGGGCGATCGTCCAGGAAATCGGCCGCCATGCCGAGGGTGCGGGGAAGGTGCGCGGCCGCGACTTCATCGAAGTGGAAGACCGGCGCGAGGCGATCGCCGAGGCGCTGGGCCGGGCAAAGGCGGGCGACATCGTTGTCGTGGCGGGAAAAGGCCACGAAAAGTCGATCCTCTACGGCCAGGAGTCGCGCCCGTGGGATGACCGGGCGGTGACAAGGGAGGAGCTGGCAAGACTGGGGTATCGCGAAAGCTGAACATAAAACCGCTTTCCCCGGTGATTGGCCGCTACCGCACCCGTTCGTATACTGCCGGTATCGGCCGTGAGTGCCGCCCCTTTTCGTCAAACGAGGTTTCAACGTGCCCAAAAAGAATCGCCGGGAGCAGCATCACCTGCGCCAGCAGCCTTCGCGCCGCCGCTCCTACACGGTGGGAAGCACCGCCCCGAGGGATGTCTACAAGCCCGGCTTTCCGATGAACCTGCTCGGCAACATCAAGGCCTTCTCGATCATCGGCATCGGCATCGCGGTGATCATGGTGGTTGGCGGGTTCTTCACGACTCGGAATCGTGACACCGGGGACCCCAATTCGGTGCCGACGCCCACCGCCACGGCCTCGTCATCCGCGACCGCTGACGCGAGCGCTTCACCGACGGTGAACGCCAAGCAGTTTGCGAAGGCGGAACAGGTGATTGACGCGACAACGAAGGACTACACCGCGACGTTCAAAACAAGCAAGGGCGATTTCGAGATCAAGCTCTACGCCGACAAGGCGCCCAACACCGTGAACAGTTTCGTCTTCCTCGCGCAGAAGGGTTACTTCGACGGGCTGACGTTCCACCGCGTGGTCGCAGGCTTCGTCATCCAGACGGGCGACCCCACGGGGCGCGGAAGCGGAGGCCCGGGCTACTCGACGGCCGAAGAGCCGAACGAGATTGCGAACAAGCGGGGCGTGATTTCCATGGCCAAGGCCGGCGACGCCAAGGAGTTCGGCAGCCAGTTCTTCATCAACCTGAAGGACAACCCAAGCCTAGACTACACCAACCCGGGGACGAAGTACTACCCGTTCGCGGAAGTTACCAGCGGGATGGACGTTGTGGACGCGATATCAAAGGTGAGGGTGTCGGGCGACAAGCCGGTTGAGCCGGTCACGATCCAGTCCGTCACGGTGACCGAAAAGGCGAAGTAGATGACCTTCCGCCGGAACACGAAAAAGCGCGAGGCCATGTGGCCCACGCGCTTTGTGCGGCGCCTACCGGGCCCGCGCCGCGATGCGCTGCTGGACCGCCTCGGCCCGGATAGAATTGGGCGCCGTTCCCGGCCCCCCAAGGGAGACGATGCGGACGTATCTGCCATCGGCCATGACGACCCCGGCGACGGTGACGGGTCCGGCTTCACCGTCGCCACTCAGGGTAAACGTGCGGTTGGACCCGCTTGCGCCGGGCGCCTCGACGGGCGTGGCTTCGTACGACCCGGGGAGCCAGCCGATCAGGTTCGAGGTGATGTCGTGGAGGGATGCATTCTCGACAAACGTCCGCGCCTGAGCGTCCGATTGGAATTCCATGACCTGACAGACAATGTCGAGTGGCGGGTCGAACGGCGGCTTGCCTGCGATTTCCTTCCAGTAGACGAAGTGGCCCCTGGTCATCCCCGCGGCGCGGAAGCGGGTGAGACGGGCCGGCGCGTTGTAACCGAGGTCAGCCAGGTTGGCGGGAGAGAAGTCGCCGGATGTCTGGAGGTTGAAACCGGCGCCGACATCGTCCTGGGTGCAGGCGTGTTGTTCGAGGCGGTCGCCAGGCTGGGACTGATTTCGTTCGTTCTCGCAGGCCGCGAGAGCGAACCCGGCGAAGGCGGCGAGGAGCACGACGAGGGCCCGCCCGCGCCGGCTACTCACCTTCCGCGGACGTTTCTGGGCCGATGAGACCATGGCGGGCCGAGTATCGCTCGACCAACACGATGAGGCCGAAGAAGGGGAAGAAGGCGGCCGTCGCGATGAGGCCCCAGGTCCATTCGGGGATGATGAAGAGGAGGATGGCGGATGCCGCGGTGAACGCCATCCCGATGATGGAGAAGATGCGGCCTGCGAGGACGTAGGGCGTCACGGGTGTATTCATAGATCCTTCTGATCTTGCCAAGGCCGGGGCGAGCGGTCTACCCGGCTTGACCGGCAACGCGGGGGACGCGAAGAATCCGGTTGGCGCGGGAGGCTGGATGACGGGTCTATCAACGGATGTGGTAGCGTTTTTGGAGTCCATGGTTGTCCCGGGCGTGCTTTCGACGCTGAGGCCGGATGGCTCGCCGATCACGTCGGCGGTTTGGTTTGGGTTCCTTGATGGCGACATCGTCATTTCGACACCGGCGGGGCGGAACAAGGCGAGGAACGCACGGGAAGACGGCCGCGTGAGCTTTCTGGTGGACACGAAGGAGCGGCCGTACCGGGGCGTTGCCATCGAAGGGGTTGCCGAACTGCTGGACGACCCCGACGGCGCGCTGGTGGCCCTGATCGCGCGACGGTACGTCGGGGCCGAGGCGGACGCCTGGGTGGCGGCGCGCTCCGCGACGGCCGAACGCGTGATCCTTCGCATTCGGCCCCGCCGGGTAAGGCCGTGGAACATGGCCGCGAGTGCGGCTCAACAGGTCCAATGACGGATGATGTCGTTCTGGCCCATGCAAGCGGCCTGGTAGGCGGCGATCTGGGCGACCGCCATGGCAGTCGCGATGACCACGAAGAAGAGAAGTCCGAACGCGACGCCCAGCCCGTTCAGCCATTTCCCGAGGATGAAGCCCGCGACCAGGGCGAAAAGGAGGACGCCGCCATGGATCGAGAAGTAGATGGTGTCGCGGTGGTCCGCTTCGAGTGGGCTTGTGGGGGCCTCCGAGCCAACGAGCAGGCGGGCGGCCGTGATGTAGGCGGCGATGATGGCGGCGAGCAGCACGGAGCAAACGAGCCAGGCAATCCACGAGGGTTTGGGTTGCCTGGCTCGTTGTTGCATCCCGGCGGAATCTAGCGGGAGTACCGCCGGCCCGCAAGGAAGGGGCGGTTGTGGTCAGGCCGCGCGAAGGAGGGCGATGACTTCATCGACGGTGGCGACACGCCAGCCTGCCCAGATTTCGCCCTTCTGCCATTGGAGGTAGCGCTCGCGCGCGGCGGCGCGGGCCTCCTTGATCTCGTCTTCGGACGGTTCATGGCCGAGCGCGCGGGCGATGCCTTCCGGCGAGGTATCGCCGAGGGCTTCGCGGGTGAGATGGATCTGCTGGTTGGCGAGGGCTGGCCGCTCGATGAAGTGGCCGAGTTCGCGGTTGTTCTCGTCGTAGAACACGAAGACGGGGATGGATTCGAACTCACCATCCTTGAGATACTCGGCGATCATGTCCTTGTTCTGGTCTCGTTCGAAGAACCGCAGTTCAACGCCGGCAGCCTCCGCGATCCGCTGGGCGACGCCCGTGCCGCGATAGACATCCGGGCACCAGTCTTCGCCGATGACGACGATGTGGTGAAGGCCACCTGGCTTGCTCGCGAGTTCCTTCAAGGCGGCTTTCTGCTCGGGGCTGATGGTGAGTGCGTCGTAGTTCTGCTGGAAGATTTCGCGGTTGCGGATCCCGCTGTCGAGGTACTCCTGGAAGGTTTTGCCCTTCTTGAAGCGCTCGGGGGTAATGACGGATGCTGCGGTTTGGGGCATGAGGGGCTCCAGTACTACGTTTCGGATAGTGTTAGCCTACAGGCGGTCCGTGAGGGAAACAACAGCACGGCTCAGCGCGTAGCCAGTTCCGCCTTCGCGGCGTCCCAGAGGGCGTCGCGTTCGTCGCTGGTCATGTCCCGGAGATCTGTCCCGCGGGCGGCCGCCATCCGCTCCATGATTCCAAAGCGGGCGCGGAACTTTTCGTTCGCCAGGCGAAGGGCTTGTTCCGCGTCGATGCCGAGACGTTGGCCAATGTTGGAGACGACGAAGAGGATGTCCCCAAACTCGTCCTCCCGTTCGGCGGAATTCGTCGTGCGCGCGAATTCCCGGACTTCTTCGACCAGCTTGTCAAGCGGGCCTTCGATATCTGGCCAATCGAAGCCGATGCGGCGGGCGCGGCCCTGGATGGCCTGTGAGGCGGCGAGGCCTGGGAGTGTCTTCGGGACCCCTTCGAGGATGGAGTCGCGGGGCTTTTCCGCCTGCTTCAGCGCTTCCCAGTTCCGGTATACCTCGTCGGAGGTGCTGGCCGTGGCCTCTCCGAAGACATGGGGGTGGCGGCGGATGAGCTTGCGCGCGATGTGCTCCGTGACGTCGCCGAAGGAGAAGGTCCCCTCACGGTCGCCGACGGCGGCGTGCATCAAGACCTGGAGGAGTACGTCCCCCAGCTCCTCAGCCAACCTGGCGGCGTCGCCCGAGTCGATCGCTTCGAGCGCCTCGTAGCTCTCCTCCAGCAAGTGTGGGCGGAGGGAGGCGTGGGTCTGTTCCCGGTCCCAGGGGCAGCCGTCTGGCGCGTGCAGCCGTTCGATGACGTGGGCGATGCCGTCAAAACGGCGGAGGTCCTGGAGGGGCGCGATCGCGGGGACAAAGAGCGAATCAAGGAATCCAAACGGGCGATGGTCGAGTTCGGCAAGGGGGACCTCGCGGACCGTTTGCTCCCCGGTCCCAAGCTTGCTCAAGACCGTTACGCGGTGGTCCGAAGGATAAATGTCCAGCAGCCGCAGTTTCAGGGCCGTCGTGGCGTCGCGGTCGAACAACTGGCTGACGAGTGCCGGACGTTGGGCGTCGATCCGGAGTTCCAGGGCGTCGCAGAGCTGCACATGCGCGAAGTCACGGCCAAGCGCGGACGCGGCGACGTCGACGAAGCTCAGCGCGGGCAGCACCTGGACGGAGTGGCCGTGGTCGTGGGCGGATTCCAGCAACAGCGTAACGCTCCGTTCGGCGACGAGCGGATGGCCCGGGACGGCGTAGACAACGGGGCCCGCTTCCGCCGCGGCGAAGACCCGGGCAACTGCCGCCACGTACACGTCAGCGAAGGCGGCGTGCCCCTGATAGAGGTCGTCGCAATCGCTCCAGCGGTCGCTCAGCGGCCGAAGTTCGGCAACGGTTGGGTGATGGCGTGTGCGAAGTATGACGGTTGCCGCGGATTCGAGGACGGCGCGCGTGGCGCCGGTTAACAGCGCGGCCGAACCGGGGCCGAGACCAACGACGGTGATGCGGGCAGCGGGCGGCGTCACACCATCTCCACGTTGCCAGATTCAAGACTCCTGTGGATGGCGACCAGGATCCTGGTGACTTCGAGGCCCTCTTCGAATGTGACGCGTGTGCGCCCCAGGCCGTCCATGCTGCGGACGAAGGCAGCCAACCGCTGTGGCGCCCAGTTCAGTGTACCGGGGTAGCGGTGCCGGTCGGTAACCACGGAGATGTTCTGGTAGCTGGTATCGACATCGAGCGCGCCCCTGGTGCCGATGGCGCGGAAGTTGAATTCGGCGCCGCCGGGCCAGGTATCGGGCAGGATCCAGAGGGATTCGAACACGCCGTCGCCGCCGTTGGCGTATTTGACGGTGGCGTGGATCCAGTCGGGAGTGTCGATGCCGTGGCCGGCAAGTTCGCCCCGCCCGCCCGAGGCGTAGACGCGGACGGCGCGCTGGCCGCCCAACCAGAGGGCGAGGTCCAGGCAGTGGGACATGAGGAACCAGGCCGGCGTTGTCCCGCTGCTCCAGGTCAGGCGCGCGCGGGGGGAGCCGATGGGGTTGTTCAGGCGCACGTTGAAGCTGCGGATTTCGCCGAGTTCGCCGTTGTCCACCGTGCGCGAGGCCTCGACGAAGGGCGGGTTCCAGCGGTTCGAGTAGTTGACCTCCGCGTAGACACCGGCCGCGCGGACGGCGTCCACCATTGCCTGGCCGTCTTCGATCGTGGTTGCCAGGGGCTTTTCCACCAGGATGGCGAGGCCGGCTTCGGCGAGCTGTTGGACGGGCTTGCGGTGGAGGGCGTCCGGGGTGGCAACGTAGGCGGCGTCGGGTTCCGTATCGGCGACGGCGTGGGCGATGTCCCCGAAGGCGGGGACGCCGGTTTCGCCAGCGACTTCGAGCGCGCGGGCGCCATCGACATCGACGACACCAGCCAGGGCTGCACCGGGTACCCGGCCCGCGGCGAGCATGCGGGCGTAGCCGCCGCCCATGGTGCCGGCGCCGACGACGAGGAAGCGTTTGTCGTTGCTCATGGGCGGAAGTCTAGCAGCGCCGCGCACCGCGCGCCCCTACTCCAGGGGGACGATGCCGCGAGCGCGGAGGGCAGCGTTGTAGGTCTCGACGTAGTGTGTGGCGGACGCCCGCCAGGAGAAGTCGCGGCTCATGCCGTTCGCCTGCAGGCGCCTCCAGAGCGTGGGATCGCGAAACGCGAGCACCGCCCGTTCGAAAGCGCCCGCGAAGGCGAAGCTGCTGAACTCGTCGAAGAGGAACCCGGTCGCTGATTCGGGGTGTTCTTCGAGGTCGAAGATCGTGTCGCTGAGGCCACCGGTGCGCCGCCCGATGGGGACGCTGCCGTAGCGCATGGCGATGATCTGGCCGAGGCCGCAGGGTTCGTAGCGCGAGGGCATGAGGAATACGTCCGAGGCGGCGTAGATCCGCCGGGCGAGGCCCTCATCGAAGCGGGGGGCGAGCCGCACGTGATGGGGATGCTGGTCCTGAAGGAGCGTGAGTTCGCGCTTGAGCCATTCGTCGCCATCACCGAGGACGACCAACTGGGCGTCTGCCGCGACGATGTCGGGCAGCGCCTGGAGGACGATGTCCACGCCCTTCTGCTCGGCCAGCCTGGTGACCATGCCGGCGAGTGGGCCATCAGTGACCGGGAGCCCGAACTCGGCGCGGAGGGCCGGTTTGTTGGCCTGGCGGTCGCTCAGGAAGCTGAGGTCGTAGGTGGTGTGAAGGTGGGTATCGGTGCGCGGGTTAAAGACGTCGTAGTTGACGCCGTTCAGGATGCCGCGGAGGCTCTCCCCTCGCAGCCCGAGCAACGGTTCGAAGCCTTCGCCGTACGCAGGCGTGAGTATCTCCCGGGCGTAGCTTGGCGAAACGGTGGTGACCATGTCGCTGTAGTAGATCGCCTGGCCGAGGAAGTCGTTGTACTCATCCGGGCCGCGGTAGCGCAGGTTGTGGATGGTGAACACGGATGCCACGCCGCGCAACACGGGATTGCCCCAGGCGAGGTTGCGGAGGGCGAAGGCGAGCGGCGCGGTGTGCCAGTCGTTGAGATGGAGGATGTCCGGAGTCCAGCCGTCCGCCTTCAGCATCTCGACAACTACGCGGCAGAAGAACTGGTAACGCATCAGGTCGTCCGGCTCTCCGTAGACGCTCGCGCGGTCGAAATAGTGGGGGTCGTGCACGAGGTCGACGGGGACGCCGCCGGTGCCCTCCGCGGTCGCGATCTCGACGTTGCGGGCCCCTTCCGGGAGCGGGACGGGGAGGATCCGGCGCCGGGTCGCCGCGCTGAAGGCGGCGGACGAGGAGCGGTGAGAGGGCGTGACGACACGCACATCGTGCCCGATCTCCAGCAGGCGCTGGGGCAGCGCGGCCGCGACGTCGGCGAGGCCGCCGACTTTCGCGAAGGGGTCGACTTCGGCCGCGGCGAAGAGGACCTTCATCCCGCGCTATCTCCCAAAGAGTTCACGCTCGATCTGGGCGCGTGCTTCGGTGGCGGCGGCCATCCGCCAGCGCGCTTCCTGTTTCACCCGCTCGGACGCGCTGCCTTCGCCGATTGACTTCGAGGCATAGAGGGCGACCTCGTTCAGGAGCTGGAAGCCGCGATGAACCATGGGCACATCCCACATGGGCCGCCGGCTCGCCCACCAGAACTGGCAACTGTGGAGCGCCGGCTGGAACTTTTCGGCGGCGAGGCAGGCGAACTGGCGGGACACGTCGGAGTCGGCGTATCGCTGGGAGACCGCCAACAGGTCGATGCAGTGATCGACGTACTCCCACTGGAGCTCATGGAGGCGGTTGCCGGGCGAGTGCCAGAGTGGGTACGGGTTGTGGGCGGCGATGTCATCGCGCGTCGTGCTCCAGGAGGAGGGCAGAGGCTCAATGACGGGCCCAGCGGGGAAAAGGTCGAGGAGTTCACTGGGGAGGACCATCGAGACATGGCTGTGCTGGCGGTCAGACGGTTTCGCTGGCTGAGCGTTCATCAGGTCGAAGGTGGCGGCGAGGAACTCGCGTTCCCAGCCGTGGATGTGGTGGCCATAGGTCTCGGCGTCCATCGCCGTCAGGACATACGCTGGCTCGCCGCCGCCGATGCGCGAGAGATCCTCAATGAATTCGACCGGTCCCGTCTCGCGGAAGGAGATGCGGTTGCTGCGGGCGTCGTCACGGAAGAGGACTTCGAGTGTGCGGCTGTCTGCCGGGGCGCGGTAGACGATGTCCGTCGGCCAGTCCGAGGGGCAGGCGACGCCGCTGAGGATGAGCCAGTCGTGGCCGGCGGCGGCGATGCTCTGGGTGATTGCCGCGCTATAGCACATCTCGGGCGGGAAGAATCCACGTGGCTTCCATGCGTCACCGAAACCGAGATGGTTCGTCCGGGCGTTGTCGGCGATGCTTCGCTGCCGCTCGGCTTCGGGGATGAGCGGCAGGATCGGGTGGAACTTGCCGCTGCCAACAAACTCGATCTGCCCTCGCTCGGCGAGGACACGGAGGTCGCGGACTATGTCCCCCAGGCCGTGCTCGAGGAGGGACTCGGTGAGCACCGCGTTCATGTTGACCGCGAGGCGCGCCTCCGGGTGCTCCAGGAGGACATCGACCAGGGGGCGGTAAGACTCCGCTGCCACCTTGCGGATGACATCGTGCGTCTGGGTTGGCGGCTGATAGAAATGCAACAGTTGGGCCCAGAACGTCATACGGACTCCCTCGCGAGCATCAGGGCTGGGCCGCGCTGGACGGCGCGGCGGCGCGGTAGAGCGCTGGATTGATACTCTCAAAAGGGTTATCGAGCCATTCGAGCCCGTGGACTAGGGCCTCGAGATTCGGGTCAGCGGATTCGATCGCGTTGGCGAGGGCGTCGAAGCGTTCGACGTGGGCGTTGAACCGCTCGACGGCGTAGTCATGAGCCTGGCCGGTGGTCATCAGAAACTGCCAGTCCGAGGATTGGAGGAGAAGGAGCTCGCGGGCGAGCTGACGGGCGGCGGGGGTATCGTCCTGGAGGAGCTTCGCGGCGCGGTGTTGGCGTTCGCGGATTTCAGGCCACGTCCAGGCGGTCTCGTCGTTCAACCAGGTGCGATGGTCGCCACCCGAGCCCCAGGAGCCCTCCGGCAGGGTGATCGTCTCGGTGGGGGGCGATTCCTGGACCAACCGGCCGGACGAGATGAGGCGCACACTGCTGTCTTCGTTGAGGCGGCGGATGGCGTGCTCCAGCCAGTCAACTCCTTCAAGCCACCAGTGACCAAACAGCTCTGTGTCATACGAAGCGATGACCGCGCCACGGTCGTGGGCTCCCGCATGATGCGTGCCGTGCTCGTAGAAGTAGAGCTCCGACTTGACGACCTCGGCGAAGTGCGCAGCGTGCTCGCGGGCCCGGGAGAGAGCGGTGGCCGGTTCGTACTCCGCTTTTTCGCCCAGGCCAACGTTTGAGCCGGTGACGCGCCAGTAGTGAAGGCCGGAGTCGCCGTCTTTCTTGTGGAACTCGCGGTAGTCGGGGTCCCCGGGGTAGCCATGCGAGGCGGACCATACCTGGAGGCCGGTCCGTTCGTTGCGGGCGAGCACGGCGACGGTTGAATTGCCCGCGTAATAGGGGCGGAAGGTGGTGCCCTCGTGGGGATCGAGCCTCATGGGGCGGGTGACCGGGCGGGCCTGTAGTTCGAGATACGGGCCGAGCATCCCGCCGAGGGCCTTGCCGCGAGCTTCGCCGCCGGTGACGAGGTGGGTTTCCACGAAGAAGACTTTGATCCCGGCGTCCTGGAGGTAGCGTTCGAGCCCCGGTTTGTAGGCGCATTCAGGCAGCCAGAACGAGCGCGGCGGCCGGCCAAAGTTCTTGATGTGAGAGCGGACGCCAGTCTCAACCTGGAAGCGGATAGCTGCCGCGTCGTCGAGCAGCGGCAGATAGCCGTGCGTCGCCGCGGAGGTCGCGATTTCAATGTGGCCGCTCTCTTCGAGGGAAGCGAGGGCGGCCAGTGGCGCCGCCGCAATGTCGTCTTCGTAGAACGCCTGGATGGACTCGTACCGGGTGAGATGGAACCTGGCGGTGACGCCACGCAGGCCGGATTCCCCGTTGAAGCGGGCGGCATCGACGCGGGCCCGTTGCACTTTGTCCGCGAGGTAGGCGCGGAAATGGTCGCGCATCAGCGGGTCGGCAATCTGCTCCGCGAGAATCGGGGTCATGTTGATGGTGACGCCAAGTTCGCCGTCGACTTCTGTTGAGAGCCGTTTGAAGGCGCGGATGAGCGGCAGGTAGCACTCCAGCATCGCCTCGTGGAGCCACTCTTCGCCGTGCGGCCAGCGCCCGGCGAGCCGGCAGTAGGGGAGATGCGTGTGAAGGACGAAGGTGGCGGTCCCGGTCATGAAAGCTCCTCAGGCCCAGTGGGCCAGCCCCGTGGCAAAGGGATTGTGCAGGTCCGGGTGAAAGGGCAGGACCCGGATTGCGTAGCCGGCCTGGCCGCCGCGCGCCGGGGCGAAAGTGCCGGAGAAGCGGCAGGTCCCGTCCTCGCCCTGGGCTTCGCAGCTCATGGGCGCGGCGTTTTCAGCGCGAAGGTCGCCCGTGGGTTCGGTTGGGCCGTGCAGGATGTCCACTCGCAGGTCGGCGGGGGCGAGGTGCCCCAGGTGCATCTGGACGGAGACGGTTACGGGCGTGCCCGCGAGGATCTCATCTTTGGCGGTGTCCTCCACGGCAAGGATCTTTACGGTATCCCAGCCTGCAGAAACGCGCTGGAGCCATTGGGCCTGGTCCCGCGCGGGGTTCATGTTGTCTTCGCGGAGCCGCCGCCAGCTGGCGGCGGCCGGCGCGTACGCTTTTTCGGCGTACTCGGCGACCATCCGGCTGGTGTTGAACACGGGCGCGCAGTGTTGAATCGAGGCTTTCATCCGGGTCACCCAATCGCGCGGCACGCCATCCGGGTCGCGGGTGTAGAAGGCTTCGGTGACTTCGTTTTCAAGGAGATCATAGAGCGAAGCGGCGTCGAAGGCGTCCTGCGCCTCCGGGTCGTCATCCAGGCGGTCCCGGCCGATGGCCCATCCGATGCCGGGGCGATAGGCCTCCCACCACCAACCGTCCAGCACGCTCAGGTGGAGGGCGCCGTTGGCGGCCGCTTTCATCCCGCTGGTGCCGCTCGCCTCGAGGGGGCGCAAGGGAGTGTTGAGCCAGATGTCGCAGCCCTGGACGAGCGCGCGCGCGAGTTCGACATCGTAGCGTTCAAGAAGCACGAGGCGGTCGCGGAACTCGGGTTGGCGGCTGTGCTGGAGCACTTCGCGGATCAACTGCTTCCCGGGCTCGTCGCGAGGATGCGCCTTGCCGGCGAAGATGAACTGCACCGGCCGATCCGGGTTGTTGACGATGCGCGCGAGCCGTTCCAGGTCATGAAAAAGGAGGGTGGCGCGCTTGTAGCCGGCGAAACGCCGGGCGAACCCGATCGTCAGGACGCGTGGGTCGAGCGCCTGGCCGGTTGAGGACGACCCCGAAGCAGTGCCGCGCCGGAGCGAGCCTTCACGGTGCTGTTCGCGAGCGCGATAGATGAGCCGTTCGCGCTGGCGTTCATGGGCCTGCCAGAGTTCCTGATCGGGGATCTCCTGGACTCCGCCCCAGAGCCCCTGGCAGGCCGGATCGTCTCGCCATTGGCGGCCAAGGTAGCGGTCGTAGAGGTCGCCGAGGTCGTGCGACACCCAGGTTGGGAGGTGGATGCCGTTGGTGATCGAATCGATCGGGACCTGGTCCAGGGGCAGGCTCGGCCAGGCCGACTCCCAGAGCTTGCGTGACACAGAGCGGTGCAGCCTGGATACACCGTTGCGGTAGCCGCTCAAGCGGAGGCCGAGCAGTGCCATTGAAAACGGCTCTGATTCGTCGTCCGGATTAGTGCGGCCGAGGCCGATGAAGGTGCGCGCGTCCAGGCCCATACCGGCGTAGTAGTGCCCCAGATGCTTCTGCATCAGATCGGCGGGGAACAGGTCGATCCCGGCGGCCACGGCGGTGTGGGTTGTGAAGGCCGTTGCCGCCGTCACAGGGAGGCGTGCTTCATCGAAGCTGGCGCCCGTTTCCTCCATGAGCATGCGGATGCGGTCCACGCCCAGCAGGGCTGA
>PNKC01000002.1 GCA_013822275.1 Anaerolinea sp.
GTGTTGCCGGGGGCTTTCGATTCCAGCGCCGGAGAAGGGGCTAGAAGATGTTTTTCTGGTGCTCCGTGGGCTGCTGAGCGGCGGGAGGCTGCTGGGCAGGGGGAGGAGGCGTGTACTGCTGCTGCTGAGGCGGGGCGAGCTGCTGTGGCGGCTGCGGCTGCGCCTGGGCCTGCATCGGCGCCTGCTTGGACGGGTCGTCTTCGTCCTTCACGGCCTTGCGGAACTCCTTGATGGAGCTGCCGAGGTCCTTGCCGAGGCCGCTAATCTTCCCCGCGCCGAAGAGCAGGATGACGATCAGGGCGATGATTCCGATTTCCAGCGGGCCCAGTGAACCGAACATAAACGTCTCTCTTTCGCCCAGCCTGGCCGGGCGGCGTCCCACTCATGGTACAGGATAGAGCGCGGAAGCGAACGCGTCATTTACCGGGTCTGTCCCGGCTCTCGATCGCACTCATCGTGAGCGCCTACGCTCGCTGGCCGGGCAGACGTCACGGCTTCGCCGTGCTGCTCGCAGTTGGCGACGTTGTTGCGGTTGTGGTTGTTGTCGTGCCAGATGTCGTTGGCGAGCCCCCAACCGTCGCCGCTGCCGTTGGCGAGCCCGTACCCGTGGCGGCAGTGGCGGTCCCCGTGGCCGTGCCGGTGGGGGTTCCGCCCGGCGTTGCCGTCCCGGTGGCGGTGCCGGCCCTGGTTGAGGCGCCCGTGGCCGTGGCCGTCGCTGTCCCTGCCGGCGTGGCTGTCCCCGTCGTGGTGGACGTGGTCCCGCCGGTGGCCGTGGCCGTACCCGTACCCGTGCTTGTAATCGGAGGAGTTGCAGTGCCGCTGGCGGAAGGCGTCGCGGTGCCCGTTGCCGTCCCCGTGGCAGAGGCGGTAACCGCGACCGCGGCGGCCTTCGCGGTGGCCGTGGCCGTCGGCGTGGTTGTCGCGGTTGCGGTCGGCGTAGGCGTCGCAGCGGCCGCCGTGGGGGTGCTCGTTGGGGTTGGGGAAGGCGAAGGGCTGGGCTGACGCCAATCGCCCGTACCGACAACGCCGTTGCTGGACGACACGGGCGCCGGCCAGGCGCTGGCTCCCGTCAGCTCCATAAGCGCCACCAGCCCCACGCTTGAGATCCCCAGGGCAAGGACACTCACTCCGGCCGGGGTGAGCGCCTTCCGCAGCAGCAGAGCAGCTGCACGGGCGGCCGGAGCCGCTCCAGCAACGCCGCGCGCGCGGAGCGCCAGTGCCGCCCCCACGGCCAGCAGAGCGCTGCCGAGAAGTTCGAACCCGTTCATCCCTGGCCACCACCCGGCGCCCGTGTCTTGCCTGTGCGCCTGTAGACCTCGTAGCTCACCCAGGCAACGCCAATCAGACCGGCGAAGAGCAGCAGGGCGCCTTGCAGCGGAAGCTCCGTGGCCCGCCCAATGCGCGGCACGGTGAACCAGACTTTCCCGTGGACAGCCGCCGCCGCCGCCGGCGCCTGGTCCGCTTCCAGCATGGCGTCGCCCTTCGTGATGTACTCAACGCGGGTGTCCGTGCGGACCAGTTCGCCTGTCTCAGCGTCGTTGAGGTTGGTGACAAAGCGACGAATGGCAACCACGCGGTGGACGACGGGGACGCGGTCCTTCCCACTGTCAAACAGGATGATGTCCTGTTCCTTGATGTCGCTGGCGGAAGTGGGCCGGATGATGACGACATCGCCGGGGTCGAGCGTGGGCTTCATGCTGCCCGTTTGCACCGTCAGGATCTCGTAGCCGAGGAAGCGGGTGGCGACGAAGAGGAGGACCGCCGCGCCCATGGCGAGGCCGAAGAAGATCCCTCCGAGCAACGACCCGCCGACCCTGAGGAACCGCATTGCGGGACGGACCGGGACCGTGGAGTGCTCCATGACAGGGATGGCGACCATGGGATTACCCTCGTGTGGTTTTTGGGTTTCGCTGAGCTGGCTTTCGGCCGTCATCGCGAGGTGTCCGCGTTGAGCGTCAGTTCGTAGGAGAGCTGCCGGTCCGCGCACGAGTCTGGCGCGTCGCGGCGGATGCGCATCTCCACCGTGACCATGCCAGTCATTCCAGGCTGGCGGGCAGGGACGAAGCCGGAGACAACCTGAATACGGCCTTCGAAGTCGCTCGCGAGGCATTCCGGGCCAGCACCAGCGGGGGGCTGGAAGTTCAGGCCGCTGATTGTGACGGCGCCCGAGCGGATGGTCAGGTCAAAGTCCCCGGTGTTGACGATGGTGCCGCGGGCGACCGCGCGGAAGCGGCCATCGTTGGGCCCGGCTGTCGCATACTTCAAACAGGACTGCGGCGCATCAAGGGACATCGCTTCCGCCGCACCGGCCCCGGGCTTCTCGTCCAGGCAGATCCGGTCGAGCGTGACCGTGAACGACTGCTTGCCAACGCGGCTCTTGCCGGTGGCGGAGCCGGCTTCGCCCCATGCGAAGGCGCTTCCAAGCACATAAGCGAGGGAGAGGGCAAGGAGCATTGAGCCGGCGAAGAGTCTGCGCATGGTGCGGTCCCGTTAGGGCGATGAGGTGAGAAGGACTGGGGCGAGTGGGCCGGCGCATCGGACCGGCCCACTCGTCTGGGTGAAACGGGGGACTGCTAGGGCATCGCGACGATGTTCGCGTTCAGCGTGACCGTGTAGCTGATCTCGTTGCCCATGCAGGCCTCTGGGGCCTCCGGGAGGACCTTGATGTAGACGAGACCCTGGGCCGGGTCGTCATCGACGTCATCGTAGTTGCCCCCGGGGGTCTGCCCCGGCGGCTTGATGCCGGGGCTGAGGGCGCTGACCATGCCCTGGAAGTGCTCGACGCGGCAGAGGCCATCGTCGTCCAGTTCCTCTTCGGCGTCGGTAATCAGAACGTTGCCGCTGGTGAGCTGGATGCCAAAATCGGGGCCTGTGTTGTACATCTCCACGTGGCCGACGAGGCGGTAGACGCCGTCGTTCGGTCCGAGGACGGAGTCGTTGCCTTCGTAGAAGGTCTCCGTGTCGGACTCACCGACCGTGTTACTGCCGTCGCCGGAGCCGCTGGCGCCCCAGGCGAAGACTCCACCGAGGATGACGGCGCCGGTCAAGCTCATGACCATGGCGCCGCCGAAGATCTTGCGAATCATCTGTGGTTCTCCATTCGCGCAACACGCGCTATAGCTGGCCGCCGTCCTGAGGGGACAGCGGTAAGGAGGGCAGGCGAGGGCCCGCGTGTGTTGACTGGGGAAGTTGTGAACTTGAGGACCGATGCTCCCGGAAGTTGACTCCTTTCCGGGTCGCGAGGAGAAGAGGAAGATACGGGTGTTCACCCATATCAAGCCGGGCGTGGCCCGGTTAACAATCGCCCAAATAGCCGGTAAGCTAACAGGGCAAGAAGCGCAGCTCTCCTTGCAACCCGGCCGTGGGGCAGTTTGCGCTGCTCCGCGGCCACCTTTCCGCAGTCTCGTCTCGTCCGCTCCGTGACGTGGGACACAGTGTATGCGCGGTGGACGGCAAGTCAATACTTTGTGAATGCCCCGCGCGCCGCGGCAGCGTGCAACTCTGCATAAGAAAAGCGTTAGAGTGAGTCGAGCGCGGCGCCTGCGCCAGGAAACCGGATCAGACGCTGTCCGCGTCGCTCCCCTGGCCGATGCGCTCCACGAAGACATCCATGACGCCACCACAGATCTTGTCGTCCCCATCCGTGGGCTGGGTGAGGTCCACGGTGACAATCCGCGGCTTGCCGTCCTCGAAGGCGGTCATCGCTTCCTGCCACACTTCCGCTTCGCCGCAGCCGCCGCCGATGGTGCCAAAGAACGTGCCGTCCTGGCGGACAACCATCTTCGCCCCCGTCTTGCGCGGCGTTGAGCCGCGGGTCCGCGCCACCGTCGCGAGGACGATGGGCTCCCGGCGCTCAAGGGCGCCGGCTATTTCGCGGTAGATCTCGCCTTGCATCCTGCTGATCGTTGCAAGTCTGGCGGCGCGTGGCAAGCGGGGGTGGTTTGTTGGGGACACGAAGGCGCCAAAGCACAAAGCCGCACGACGGTTGTTGGGGACGCCGGTGATGATGCTCTTCGCTTTGCCCGGGCGGTAGCCCGGCGGCTATACTGACAACGTCGATAACGTCACCATGTGGAAGGCGACAGTCGCGTAGTGATTCCTGATTCCGACAATCCTCGCGAAGCCTGTGGCGTGTTTGGGGTGTACAGCCCCGGAGACGACGTAGCTCGGCTCACGTTCTACGGGCTCTACGCCCTCCAGCATCGAGGACAGGAAAGCGCCGGGATCGCAACCAGCAATGGCGAATCGTTCAACCTGCGGACGGGCATGGGCCTTGTTTCGCAGGTTTTTGACGAAGAAGACCTGGCCTACCTGCGCGGCCACATCGCCATCGGCCACACGCGCTACAGCACTTCCGGCGGGTCGCTCGAGTGCAACGCCCAGCCAATCGTCGTGAAGGATCACCAGAACGGCAGCCCCATCGCCCTCGCGCACAACGGCAACCTGACGAACGCGGACATCCTCCGCGACGACCTCGTGGCGCAGGGCATCGTGATGGAATCGACCGCCGACTCCGAACTCATTGCCCACCTCCTAGCCCTGGCCCCAGGCACCGTCGAAGAGCGCTTCCACTACGTGATGCGGCGCATAGAAGGGGCTTACAGCCTTGTCATCATGACCCCGGATGCACTGTTCGCCGTGCGCGACCCGATGGGAGTGCGGCCGCTCTGCATCGGGCACAACGGCAAGGGTTGGCTGGTTGCTTCCGAGTCCTGCGCCCTCGAACACCTTGGGGTGAGCATGGAGCGCGAGGTGCGTCCGGGCGAGGTCATCAAGATCGACGCTGCCGGGATGACGAGCTTCTTCCCCTTTTCACCGGCGGCGAAGCTTGCCTCGTGTACGTTCGAATACATCTACTTCGCCCGGCCCGATAGCCAGATCGGTGGGACGCTCCTTTACGAAGCACGCGAAGCGATGGGCGCGGCGCTTGCCCGCGAACACCCGATCGATGCGGATATGGTGATCGGCGTTCCCGATTCCGCCACCGCCGCCGCTATCGGGTACGCGCGCGAAGCCGGCATCCCCTTCCGCGAAGGCCTGGTCAAGAACCGCTACGTGGGCCGCACGTTCATTCAGCCCGACCAGCGCATCAGGGAGGCGGGCGTGAGCCTGAAGTTCAACGCCCTGGACGCCGTCCTGCGGGGCAAGCGTGTCATCGTCGTCGACGACACCATCGTCCGGGGGACGACCACGCCGCGAGTTCTGAACCTGATCCGGCAGGCCGGTGCGTCCGAAGTTCACATGCGCGTGACCGCACCGCCGATTGTTTCGCCCTGCTTCTTTGGCGTGGACATGGCTACCAAGTCAGAACTCATCGCCGCGAACAAGAGTGTGGACGAGATTCGCCGCCACATCGGCGCCGACTCGCTCGGCTTCCTCAGTCTCGAAGGACTGAACGCCTCCACCCGCCAGGACCCGGCGACGCTCTGCAACGCCTGCTTCACCGGCAAGTATCCCGTCAACGTACAGATGCAACTGGACAACATGGACGCGGCGCGCAAGAGGGACCTTGTCCTCGTCGCCGCGGAAAGCCTGAACCGCGCCGGCGGGCCGTAGGTTCGCGCGCGTTCTTCTTGAGGACACGAAGTCTCTAAGGCGCGAAGTTCCACGAAGCTTGTTTCAGTTACCGCGGGCCACCGTGGCCCTCTTGTTCGTGCCGCTTTGAGCCTTCGCGACTTGGTGTCCCCGACTAATCCTCTTCCGTTGTGCCGTGTTTGCGATGCCAGTAGCCGTTGAACACGCCGTAGGCGCCGCAGCGGGTGCAGTCCACGTCGTTGCCGTAACAGCAGAAGGTGCGCTCGAAGTTGCCGCCTTCGCCCATGTAGAGGGGCAGCATGCGCCGCAGGCCGCAGGTTTCCCCGCGCTCGCCGGTCACTTCCAGGCAGTTTTCCGAAAGCATCAGTTCGAGCGCGCCGATGTTGGACTTCACGAGCTTCGGGTAGGCCCGCTTCACGGCGATCACGCGGTTCACCACTTCGTCGCGTTCGCGCAGGTCCTGCCAGGCGAGGTTGCTCTGGTCGTCCTGGGTGGGGACATAGAACGTGAAGGCGACACCGCTGATCGGCCAGTCCTTGACGGTCTCCACGAATTCTTCGATGCCGGGAGCGTTCTGCTTCGTGACGGTCATCTGGAGCATCACTGTCGTGCCGTCATTGGGGTCCCGTTCAAAGACGGCCTTTTTCACCTTCTGGAAGACGCCCTGGCCGCGGATGGCGTCGCTCAGCTCCTCGGGGCCGTCGAGCGAGACGGTGACGAGGTGGCCGGGCACGGAGGGGATGCCGTAGGTCCCATTGGTGACGATCGACGAGCGCTCAAACAACGGCATCGCCTGAAGGACGAGGTCCTTGCGGATCATCGGTTCGCCGCCCATGAAGAGCATCGACCTGATGTGATGCCGGTCTCGCAGCGCCTCCAGCTGGTGGAGCATGGTCGCGTCGTCCATCTTGTCTTTGGGTTTGTTCGGGTTATCCGCCCGGAAGACGAAGCAGTGCGTGCAGGAGAGGTTGCAAACGTTCGTCACGTTGACGAGCGCGCCGTGGTATTCGACGTCGCCAAAGTCAGTGGGTTCACGAAGCTGGACAAGTTCCAAGGCTGCCTCCGCCGCCCGCGAATGCCGGTACGTTAGCACTTTCGGTCGGGTTCTGGTTGAGAACACGAAGGCACCAACGCACGAAGGAGCACAAATTCTGTGGGGCGAGTTCGCGGTGGGCCTTAGTTGATCACCCGGCGGATTCCCTGGGAAATGGACGCCACGTGGAAGTTCAGCAAGTACCCAAGCCGTCGGTTGGTGAGTCGCAGTTGGGACAACACCTGCGAAACATGAACCGGAAGTAGTTCCTCCACGACTTTCAGTTCGCAGATGACCAGATCCTCAACGAGGAGATCGAGTCGAAGCGCCTCATCGAACGTCATGCCGTCGTAAACGATAGGAGCCTTCACTTGCCGCTGCGTCGTGTTGCCGCGCTTGGATAGTTCGTGGCCCAGGCAAACCTCATAGACGCTTTCAAGGAGGCCGGGGCCGAGGACGCGATGTACATCGTAGGCGGCCTGCACGATCCCCTTCCCCACCTCCTCCTCCCGCAGCGTTAAGGGTTCATGTCTCTTCCCTGAATCGCTCTTGGTCATGTGGACGGCTCTCTTGCCCGGAATCTCGTGGGCCCGACGATTCTATACTCAAACCTCGTGCGCTTCGTGCTTTCGAGTCTTCGTGTTCTCAACCAGACGCAGGGACGTGAGGCGACGGGCGGGGAGTGGAGGGGCCATAATGCGGCCACCATCACGACCGGGTATCGCCATGCGCTTTCGCTTCACTCCCGAACAGCAAGCCTTCCGCCAGGAGGTGCTGGACTTCCTCGCCGAGAACCTGCCGCCCGAGCCCGAGGGCAAGCTGGACGACCGCCTGCGCGGGGAGATGGGCTGGTCCGGCGAGTTCAGCCTGAAGCTGGCGGCGAAGAACTGGGTCGCGCTGCCGTGGCCGAAGGAGTACGGCGGGCTGGGCGGCACGGCGATGCAGCAGGTCATCTTCAACGAAGAAATGTCGTACCACCGTGCGCCCATCGGGGCGCACCGCCGGGGCGTCTTCTACGTCGGGCCGATCCTCATCCTCTACGGGACGGACGAGCAGAAGAAGAAGCATCTGAATGCCGTGACGAGCGGCACCGGCTATTACTGCCAGCTCTTCAGCGAACCCGGGGCCGGCTCGGACCTTGCCTCGTTGCAGACGCGCGCCATCCGCGATGGCGACGACTACGTGGTTTCCGGCCAGAAGATCTGGACCAGCGACGGCCACCGCGCGGACTACGGCTGGCTGGTCGCGCGGACAGACCCGGATGCGCCCAAGCACAAGGGCATCAGCACGTTCATCCTGGACATGAAGTCGCCGGGCGTGACGGTGCGGCCTCTCGTGAACATGGCGGGCAGCCACAGCTTCAACGAGGTCTTCTTCGATAACGTGCGCGTACCGAAGGAGAATATGGTCGGCGAGGAGAACCGGGGTTGGTACCACGCCGCCGCCACGCTGGACTTCGAACGGTCGAGCATCGCCGTCTTCGCCGGCACGAGGCGGTTCCTGGATGATCTTGCGGCCGTGCTGCGCGAGCGGCCACGCTCGAACTCCGTCCGCCACTCCATCGCGGACCTCTACACGACCGTGCTGGTCGGGCAGATGCTTTCGTACTCGATCGGCTCGATGCAGGAAGCAGGTCGGGTGCCGAACAAGGAAGCGTCGGCGGCGAAGCTGCTCAGCTCCGAGCTGCGCCAGAACGCCAGCATCGCGGCCATCAAGGCGCTCGGGCTCGAAGGCCAGGTGGAGGACGGGCCGGGGGCGGTACGCTACGGCCGCTACGCGCGGGACTACCTGGCCAACGTCTCTGCCACGATCGCGGGCGGCACCTCGGAGATCCAGCGCAACGTCATCGCCACGCGCGGGCTGGGGCTGCCACGGGGGTAGCGACAGGCGGAGCCGCGCTGTGAAAGGAGCGGTTGGTGACGCCGTAGCCGTGTGCTGCGAAGCGGGCAAAAGGTCCCGTCGCACGCCGGGCGTCCCGTACAAACGCCCGGCAACCGCTCCCTGGCGGTCGCGGCTCGGATTCGCGCCCGGCACTACTTCCCGGCGTTCATCATCTGGCGGGCGATGCGTTCGGCGCCGGACCGGTCTCCGGGTTCCAGGTCGCCATCGAGGACCATTGAACCGAGGCGCTGCTTGATCACCTTGATCCATGGGCCCGGCTCCCGGTCGAACATCGTCACGAGGTCGTCCCCTGTCAGGGGGCTCTCGGCTTTCAGCCGCTCCCGGTCTTCCAGTTCCGCCTCTTCGCAGGCCGTTTCCAACTGGTTGTGGTACTCGTGGTCGTCGTAAGTGTGGCTGGCGTTGTCCGCCCGCTTCAGAGCGACAAGGTCCCGCCAGTGGCCCTCGCACTTCGTCATGAAGCGCCGCACGGAACGGCGGTCCGCCGGGTCGGGCCTGTCCATGTGCCGGCGAACCAGCAAGCGGATGGTCAACGACTCGCGCCTGCCCAGCTTCAGCCGGTCCAGCAGCTCGGCCGCGAGGTCGGCGCCAACCGACTCGTGACGGTAGAAGCCCCATTCGCCGTTGGGCTTGATGTGGCGCACGGCTGGCTTGCCCAGGTCGTGGAGCAGCGCCGTCCACCGGCGCAGGCGCGGGTCGTCGCCCGGCGCGATCGCCTGCACCGTCGCAACCGTGTGACCCCAGACGTCGAACTGGTGGAAGCGGTTCTGTTCGCAACCCACCATCGAGGCGAACTCCGGCAGCGCCACGCGCAGGGCGCCCGTCTCCTTCATGGCCTGCAGCCCGCGCGCCGGGTTCTTCCCGCGCAGCAGCTTGTCCAGTTCCGCCGTCACGCGCTCCTGGGAAAGCGTCGTCAGCAGCGAAACCGTCTCCTCCATGCCCGCCGCTGTCGCGGAGTCGATCTCAAAGTCCAGCTGGCTGGCGAAGCGCAGCCCGCGCAGGATCCGCAGCGGGTCCTCGCGGAAGCGCGTGGCCGCATCACCTACCGCGCGGATTACGCCCGCGCGGATGTCCGCTTCGCCGCCGAAAAGGTCGAGTACGCGGCCGCTCTGGGCATCGCGGGCGAGTGCGTTGACGGTGAAGTCGCGCCGCGCCAGGTCCTCTTCGATGGAGCGGCCGAAGGTCACGTCCGGCCAGCGGCTCCCGGCGGTGTACGAATCGCCCCGGAAGGTGGTGATTTCGTACCAGTGCGGGTCGATGAAGACGCCGATGGTGCCGTACTTCTTGCCGACCGTGGTCACGCCCGCGCCGAGCTCCGCGGCGATCGCCTCCACCTCGTCCGGCAGGGCGTCCGTGGTGAAGTCGAGGTCGCCATGGTCCTGGCCCATCAACTCGTCGCGCATGGCGCCGCCCACCAACCACAACTGACGATGATGGGCCGCGAAGGCCGCTACCAGGTCATCGCGCGTCGGAGGCATGGGAGGAGTGTACCGGCTCGCGGGTGTTTTCAAGGAGGACACGAAGACTCGAAAGCACGAAGTACCACGAAGTTCTTCTGAATTCGTTCGTGCAGCTTGCTGCCTTTGCGCCTTTGTGTCCTCAACCGAAAACGATCGCCCGCGCGGGAGGCATGGGAGGAGTGTACCGGCTCGCGTGCTGTTGTTAGGAGGGACACGAAGACGCGAAGGCAGCAAGCTGCACGAAGGACTTAAAAAAACTTCGTGGTACTTCGAGCCTTCCTGCCTTCGTGTCCCTTCAAGAAGCGACGGCATCGCCCCAAGCCGCTACGCTGGAAGTGATGATCCCCCGCGCAGTCTTCTTCGATATGGACGACACCCTCCTCAACACCTCGGGCGGCGTCGAAGCCTCCTGGGAGGTTGTCTGCCGCGAATTCGCGCCCGCGCTTGGCTGCGAATGGGACACGCTCCGCATGGCTATCCGCGAGGAGATGAAGCATTTCTGGGACGACGAGGCGGCCGTGGAGCGCGAATGGCGCACCCGCCTCGTGGAAGCGCGCGAGCACGTCATCGGCCTCGCCCTGAATGGCCAGGCTCTCGACAGCAGCCTCGCGTCCCGCATCTCAACGCGCTACTGGGAGGAAAACAGCTCCCGCATTCGCCTCTTCGACGACTCCCTGGAAACGCTCACGCTCCTGCGAGACGCGGGGTTCAACGTCGGCCTGATAACGAACGGGCCGTCGGACATGCAGCGCTGGAAACTCGCCCGCTTTGGCCTGGAGCCTTACTTCGACGTCCTGGTGATTGAGGGCGAATTCGGCCACGGCAAGCCGTCCCGGAAGGTGTTTGAACACGCCCTCGCCGCTGTCGGCGCCCATTGTCACGAAGCCTGGCACGTCGGGGACAACCTCTACGCCGACATCGGTGGCGCGAAAGCGGCGGGAATCCACGCGGCCTGGATCCACCGCGACCGCCTCGAACTCGGCGAATCCCCCAAAGCCATCCCGGACCGCGTCATCGCCCACCTGCCGGAGCTGCGCGAAGCCCTCGGCCTGTAGCGGGCACGGGGCCCCTACGAGGACAGCACCGTCCCGAAGAGGTCGTAATCCGCGGCTTCGTCAATGCGCACTAGGATGCGGCTGCCCGGTTGGGCAGTCCCCGTGGCAAAAACGAGGCCGTCAACTTCCGGGGCTTCGCGGTAGGTACGCCCGGCGACAACCGGGTTGCCGTCTTCGTCTTCGCCAAGCCCTTCGACGAGCATGGGCAACGTCTTGCCAACGAAGCGGCGCGCGCGTTTGGCGGCGATCTTCTGCTGCTGGCGCATGAAGCGGTCACGGCGCTCGTGCTTGACTTCGTCCGCCACCTGGTCCGCCATCTCGAAGGCGCCCGTCCACTGCTGGAGGGAGTAGGTGAAGCAGCCGGCGTGGTCGAAGTTCACGGTCCTGGCGAAGTCGAGCAGTTCCTTGAACTCAGCTTCGGTTTCGCCCGGGAAGCCGGCGATGAAGGACGTGCGGAGGACGATATCCGGCATCGCGGCGCGCAGCTCGGCGATGAAGGCGTGGACCTTCGCCACGTTGTGGGGGCGCTTCATGCGGCGGAGCGTGGCCTCGGAGCCGTGCTGGAGGGGGACATCCAGGTAGTGGACGACGTTCGGCAGCTGCGCCATGGTTTCGATGAGCTTCGATGACACGCGGCTGGGATAAGCGTACATCAGCCGCAGCCAGACCTCTTCGCCGACTGCTTCCGACAGCATTTCAAGCAGGCCGGAAAGGCCGGAAGCAACCGGCAGGCCCAGGTCTTCGCCCCAGGCGGTACTGTCCTGGGCAACGAGGACCAGTTCCTTCGCGCCGGCAGCGACGAGCCGCTGCGCCTCCTTCACCAGCATCCCCGCGGGGGCGGAGCGGAGCCGGCCCTTGATCTTCGGGATGACGCAGAAGGTGCAGGGAGCGTCGCAGCCGTCTGAAATCTTCAGGTAGGCGCTGGGGCCACTGACCTTCGCGTTGCTCTCGGGGATGTCGAAGATGGCGTCCACATCCACGCTGAGGAGGCGGGCGACATCCTGCCACTGGCCCACGCCGAAGACGTGGTCCACGGCGGGGGACTCTTCCTTCACCTGGCGGCCGTAGAGCTGGGTCATGCAGCCCGCGACGATGAGCGTCTGCCCTTCGCGCTTAGCGGCGGCGAGCGTCCGGACCGCCTCCATGGACTGTTCCTGGCTCTGTTCGATGAATCCGCAGGTGTTGACGATGATGGCGTCGGCGTCGCCGGGCTGGAGGACGGGGAGGAGTTCGCCGCCGGTGAGCAGCCGCTCGAGGTGCTCGCTGTCAACGTCGTTCTTTGGGCAGCCAAGGGTGACCAGGTGGTAGGTCTTGGGTACGGCCAATCAGGGGCCCTCGCTGACGACGATGATGACATTGTCCCCTGCCCGCCAGGCGACATCGGCGGCGGGCGATTGGGTGATGACGGTGCCCTTCGGCGCGTTGCTCTTCTGCGTCTTTTCGACTGCCACGAAACCCGCTTCCTGGATTGCCGCGCGGGCGATAATGGCGGTCTTGCCCTCGACGGCTGGCACCACCCCCTGGGTGGTTTGGAGGCCGCTGGGCGGCAGTTGGCCCGCCTGCGTGGGAAGGGGCGTGGGGTTGCGGACGGTGCCCGAGTTGCTGCTCGTGGAACCTGGGGGCGTGCTTTCGCCGCCGAGGTTGGAGATCAGGAAGGCGATGAGCACGACCGCGACGATCGCGCCGACGGCGACGACCGCGATGACGAGCGAGCGGGTCTGGGCCGCCGGGTCTGTCTTCACGCGGTTCGTCGGTTTCGGCACGCCAATATCCACGCCGATCATCGGTTCCAGGGGCAGCGTGGGCTGCTGGCGCTGATAGGCTCCTGGCGCCCGGCCTCCGGGAGCCGGGCGGCCCGGTTGGCGCGACGGGGGCTGCGGCTGCCGCCAGGTGGGGCGCGAGGCACCAACGGCGCTTATGGGCTGCTGCCTGGTGGGGCGGGCGGGCGCCGATGCCGTCCTCGGGGCCACCGGCTCGCCGTACTCGGCGTCGTCCTCGCGCGGGAACAGGGAGAGCGCTTCCTGCGGGTCGATGCCGAGGTACTGGGAATAGGAGCGCAAGAAGCCACGCGCATAGACCGGCGCCGGGATGACCTCGAATTGCTCGGACTCGAGGGCTTGCAGGTATCGCCGGGAAATGCGGGTGTCGCGTTCTGCGTCTTCGAGGGTCAGGCCGCGCGCTTCGCGCGCACGGACCAGAAGGCTCCCGAGTTCACTCATGACTACTCAGGTTAACCCGGAACGAGTCAGAGCGGGAGTTCGGATGATAGACGAGGGTGAATGGGAGGTAATCACGGGAGGGGATGGCGCTCACTCTCCAGAAAGCAGCCGCGTGATTGGCTCGACAGAGGCTGCCGCCGGGCTGAGCGAGACGCTGCCTGAATCGCGCAGCTCCCGGAGGATGGCTTCGAAGCCGGCGAAGTGGCGGAGCATGACGCCGAGCTGGATGAACAGGGCGAAGCCCATCCGGCGCGCCTCCTCGGTGGAGATGAGCCAGGTGCTGACGAGCTGCGGGACGCCCGCCAGGTCCCGCGCGGCGGCTTCGATCATCTCCCGTGTCTTAAGGCCATCGACGAACACCAGGTCAGCGCCGGCGGCGTGATAGGCGCGTGCGCGGGCGGTCGCGTCGTCCCAACCGTTGGGCTGGACAGCGTCAGTGCGGCCGATGATGACGAGGCCGGGGTCGCGGCGAGCGGCAACGGCGGCTCTGATCTTCAGGACCATCTCGTCCTGCGGGATCACCTGTTTGCCTTCCAGGAAGCCGCAACGCTTGGGCGATTCCTGGTCCTCCAGGTGGAGGGCGGCGACGCCCGCGCGTTCGTAAACCTGCACCGTGCGGGCGACGTTGCTTTCGTTCCCATAGCCGGTGTCCGCATCGGCGATGACCGGGATCGTGACAGCGGCGGCGATGCGCGCGGCGTTCGCGGACATTTCGCCGAGCCCAATGAGGCCAAGGTCTGGCAGACCGTATGAAGCGGCGGTGCCGAACCCGCTCATGTAGACGGCCTCGAAGCCGGCGGCCTGGGCGAGCTTCGCCTGGACGCCGTCGAAGACAAACGGCGCGACCACGGTGCCCCCGGCCATCAACTGGCGCAGACGCGCTCCCGGCGTCACCGGCTCAGGACCGCCGTCTGGGCTGTATCCAGGTACTCTTCGAGCCGGGTGATCAGGCCGTCTTCGATTGTGCAGAAGACGGCCGCCGGGCAATCCAGCTGTTCGCCGTTGGGGGCGACGCCGCGGAGGACGTGCTGCTGGGCGAAGCCCGTGGGCGTCTCGATCCGCCGTACGTCTTCGTAGCGGCGGTCTTTCACCTTGCGCACCATCCAGGCGAGCACGCGGAGGTTCTCTTCTGGCGTCTGGTCCAACTGGTCGAAGTTGTGCCAGATCCGGGCATCGGGGTGGTAGCTGGCGCGCACGGCGTCGAGGTCGCCGGCCTGGATGGCGGCGAAGAAGCGCTCCGCCACTTCCATCTTCGAATCGGACATCGGGCACCTCCGGTTGGTGGGCCGAGGATAGGGGCGCCGGGCGGCAACCTCAACTGCTCAGGGGGGACGGGACTGTGCCGCTGGTCTCAGGCCGGCCGGTGCGGCGAAGCTGCCCAGGGAGACTCTCCCTCCGGCTGCCAACCATGCACAAGAGGCCGATACCGCCCCGCCAGTTCTTCAAACCTTTCAGCGTCGGGAATCCCGTCCCGGTCGGCCCGGATTATTTCGACGGTGGTCTGGCCCTCGATGCCCAGATGTTGCCGCACCCACCGCTCCGCGAGGGCGAGCAGCTCATCATGGAGAGTGATGCCGCCGCCCAGCCCGCGGACGATGAGCGCCCGAGCCTCTAACTCAACCGGCCGGCCGAGGATCCTCGCACGGCGTTCGAGCTGCTCGAACAGCTCGTCAGGCAAGCGCACGCTCATTTCGCGTATCACGTCTTTGGTGTCGCTCATTACGTTCCCCCCTCGCCTCGATCAGCTCAACGCTCGCGTCCTTGTTGAATGCGGAACTCCGGAGTCGAATCTGTCATGGCCGATAGTGTACTGCGCCAGTGGGCCGAAGCCTCTCGGAGCCGGCTACCCCCCCACCATCCCCTCCGCGCGCGCCTTCAAGCCGTTGCCCTCCAGGCCCACGTTCCGCGTGGTGACCTTTTTGATCATGGGAGCGAAGAGTCTCGCCATGAAGCCTGACGTCTCAATGCTGAGGGTGAGCCTGGTACCGTCGCCCACGGGTTCGATGATGTGGTCACCGACGGAGTGGACGCCGCGCGCGGTCGTCTCCCAGGCGAAGCGGCGGCATGCTTCGAAACGCGTCACCGTCCAGGTCGAAGGTGGCGCGCCCTTGACCCAGAGCTTCACAGCGAGGCCCTTCGCCAGTGTCTTTCCTGCCGGGAACTCGACCTTCTGGAAGGCCGCGGCCCACTCCGGGTAACGCTCTATGTCGCTGAGCACACCCCACACGGTTTCAACGGGCGCGGCGATCTGGAAGGTCTGTTCGAAACGCATTCCTCGCCTCCACGGCGGCAGAGCCGCGAACTACCTGATGACGTCCACCGTAGCCTGGCGAACCCCCCGTGTTCTGTGAAACCCGTCACAAACCGTGGGCGGCGCCCCGTTCAAACACGCTCACCGATGGCGATCCGGTGGCCGTCCGGGTCCTCGACGACGAAGTCGCGCAACCCCCATGGCTCCACGGTAAGAGGGCTGATGAGGGTGCACCCCGCCTCCGTGCAGCGCGTGAGAAGCTGCTCGACTCCGGAGACGTACAGGTAGGCGCCCCCCGGCTGCGGCGCGGGGTGTTTGACGAGCGCCAGCTCGGCGCCGCCAGCGCGCATGAGGGCGAAGCCCACGTCGTCCATGCGCGCCTCGACGCCGAAGCCGATGACATCGCGGTAAAAGGCAACCGCGCGCTCAAGGTCCGCCACGGGCAGGTTCGGGCGCATGGCGAGAAGCTGCACGCTGTCACCGGCCGTCACCCGAGATGCTTCCTGAACCACTCCGCTTCCAGCTCCACAGCCCGGGTGAACCAGGGCTCCGTGTCGTAGATGTCGAAGTGGCCGCAATCGAAGACGTGGAGGGCCTTCGGTTCGCCCGCGCGCTCGAACGCGTCGCGGACCTGCGCGATAGGAATCAGCGAGTCATGCTCCGCAGCCACGATCATGAGTGGGGTAGGGGAGATCAGTTCGATCGAGCCGCCCGGGTCGTAGGTGGAGGCGGCGTCAGTCGAGTCTACGAGCACACGGTTGATCCAGGACGGCGCCCGTCCAGCCCCTTTCAAGAACCACTCGTAGGAATCGGGCGTGGCGAGCGCCGCCGGTTCACCTGGCGGAGCAACCACCGGCCGGTAGACCGGCTCCGCGGACCCATACCGCGCGGTCCGCTCCTTTGCCCGTTCGTCCAGCATCTGCTGGAGCATCGGCTTCATGCCCGCCATCACGGCGCCGCGCCAGCCGCTGATCGCCGGCACCTGGGCGACCGCCGCCTTGATCCGGCGGTCGAAGGCGGCAAGGAAGAGAGCGTGGCCGCCGCTGAAGGATGACCCCCAGATGCCTATCCGCTCCGGGTCGGCCTCGGGGCGTTGGGACACCCAGCTGATGGCGTTGCGGAAGTCTTCGTGCTGGTCGTAAGGGTTGACCTGGCCGCGCGGTTCGCCGCTGCTGGCGCCGAGGAAGCGGAAATCAAACACCATGACCGCGAAGCCGTCCCGGCAGAAGCGCTCGGCGAACTTGTCGAGGTACATCTCCTTCACGGCCGAGAAGCCGTGGGCCATGACGATCGCCGCGTGGCGGTCACCGGGCGCGCGGCCATCCGGGAGATAGAGCCAGCCACGGCAGGTTTCGCCACGGCTCGGGAACTCGATATCGGTCCTCATAGCTGCCTCAGTTCACGCGTCTGCTGACGCCCTGCCAGTATTTTTCGCGGATGACGAACTTCTGCAGCTTGCCCGTAACCGTGCGCGGGAGGGAGTCCACGAAGTCCACGGAGGTCGGGCAGCGGAAGTGCGCCAGGTGCTGGCGGCTGAATTCGATGATCTCCTGCTCCGTCGCGCTCGCCCCGTCGCGAAGGACGATGAGGGCCTTGGGGGTTTCGCCCCACTTCTCGCTGGGCACGCCGATGACAGCGCATTCGAGCACCGCGGGATGCTTGTAGAGCGCGTCTTCGACTTCCGGCGAGGAGATGTTCTCGCCGCCGGAAATAATCACGTCCTTCTTGCGGTCGACGATGTTGACGCTCCCGAATTCGTCCCAGACGGCGAGGTCGCCGCTGTGGAAGTAGCCCCCGTAGATCGCCCTGTCTGTCTCTTCCGGCTGCTCCCAGTAGCCCTTGAGGACGACGTTTGAGCGGGCGCAGACTTCGCCGATGGTCTTGTTATCCATCGGCACGGGATTGCCGTCGTCATCCAGGAGGGCGATCTCAACGCCGATGGCCTCGACCCCGGCGCGGGCGCGGCGGGTGTAGTCCTGGCCGTCGGGGTTCTGGTAGTCCGGGACGGAGACGGTGAGGATCGGGGCCGTCTCCGTGAGGCCGTAGATCTGGATGAACTCCCAGCCCAGTTCATGTTCCAGGCGCTGGATGAACGCGGCCGGCGGCGGCGCCCCGGCGACGACGAAGCGGGGCTTCGTCTTGATCTGGTGCTTCGCCTTGTCCGGATAGTTGAGGATCGTGCTCAGCACGGCCGGGGCCATGCAGGCGAAGGTCACGTTTTCCTCTTCGATCAGGCGGTAGATCTCCGACCCAATCACCGCGCGGAGGACGACGTGGGTGGCGCCCATGGCCGTCAGCGCGAATGGGCCGCCCCAACCGTTGGCGTGGAACATCGGCAGCGTCCACAGCTCGATGTCTTCGTGGTGGATGCGGAGGTGGGCGATGAAGTTGTAGGCGTTGATGTAGCAGTTGCGGTGCGTCAGCATCACGCCCTTCGGCCGCGCCGTCGTGCCGGAGGTGTAGTTGATGGAGGTTGTGTCGTTCTCGTCCTGCTCCACGTGAGGCGTGGCGGTGGTGGGCTCGCCAGCGATGAGCCGGTCCCAGTCCGTCCAGCCGCTGGGCGTCGCCGGGCTGGGGGAAGGGTCGGCAACGACCCAGTTCTTCACCTTCTTGAGATTCGGCCGGATCTCATCGACCACCTTCGTGTACTCGTAATCGACGAGCACCGTCGTCACGCCCGCGTGGTTGATGATGTATTCGTGGTCGCTCGCGACCAGGCGGTAGTTAAGCGGCACAAGGATGGCGCCGATCTGCGTCACGCCGTAGTAGCTTTCGAGGAAGTAGTGCGAGTTCGGGCTGAGGATGCAGACCCGGTCGCCCTTTTTCACGCCAAGCCTGTTGAGGGCGTGCCCGAGCTGGTTCACGCGCTCCTGGAACTGGCGGTACGTATACCGGTTGCTCCCATCGACGATTGCCGTCTTGTTCGGGTAGAGCCTGGCGGCGCGGCGCAGAAAGTCGTTGATCAGCAGTGGTACTTCCACGAAGATTCCCCTCCACGGGCACGGTGAAAATGCGTCGCAGATTCTAGCAGGATGCCGGCCACAGGGTGCCAGCCAGCGCCGGGAGGAGTCGTTCCATGTGCAGAAGCATCAAGACCCTGCGAGGCGCCGAGCCGCCCGCAACGGAGGACGAAGTCCAGGCGGCGGCGCTGCAGTACGTGCGCAAGATCAGCGGCTACCGCATCCCCTCGAAGAAAAACGCGGCGGCCTTCGAGGCGGCGGTGGAGGAGATCGCCGCCGCGACGGAGCGGTTGCTGGCGGGGCTGGCTCTAGCCCAATGAGCAACCGCACCACCGTCCGAATCGGCAATCGCCAATCGTGAATCGTGAATCGCTGCGGAGCAGCGTAACCTGACGTTGGAGGACGGCGAATGAAGGACTATCACATCAATATCTTCTGGAGCGAAGACGACGGCCGCTACATCGCCGACATCCCGGACCTGCGCTACTGCTCGGCGTTCGGGGACACGCCCGAAGAGGCACTTGCCGAACTCAAGATCGCTCGCGAACTGTGGCTGCAAGTGGCCCGCGAAGAGGGCGGCGAGATCCCGCCGCCGTCGTATCGCCCGGCGATCTACCAGTCCGTCGCCTGAATCGGCTCAGCCACTACAGCAGAGTCATGAACTCGTCGATTGTGAGACCCGCCTGCAGCACTATCCCGGCCATGGTGTAGGAGTTCACGGGATCATTTCGCGGGATCACGATGGTGAGTTGGCTGTTCGACATCACGATGTGTTTGCCTTCGCGAATCACCCGGAACCCGCCTCGCTCGAACGCCCGAACGGCCCGGCGGTGATTGACCCCCGGTATCGGCGGCACTTACACGGCCACCTCAACCTCGCGGATGTCCTCGCCCTGGTGCATGTCTTCGAGCGCGGCGAGGTATTCCTTGATGGCGTCCGCGATGTTTTCCAGCGCCTCCGCATCATCGGCGCCCTGGGACCAGCATCCCGGGAGCGCGGGGCACGAAATGCTCACGCCCTCTTCCGAATGGGTCAGCACAACCTTGTATCGAAGCACGCGCATCACCAACACATCCTACATCGCGCGCAGCCGTCCCAATCCAAAATCCCCAATCCAAAATCCAAAATCGCTACCTCGCCGCAGCCGGGCAATCGGCAATCGGCAATCGGCAATCGGCAATCCCTACGGCCTGAACCCCCGCGCCCGCGGCCCCAGCTGCGTCGCTTCGATTTCGTACGCCTGGTGGACCCACTCGCAGAGGATCGGCCGCGTGTCGCGCGGGTCGATCATGTGTTCGACGCCGAAGGCGTGCGCGGTCCGCAGCGGCGAGCGCACCGCGCCCAGCTTCTCTTCGAGTTCCTTCCTCAGGGCGTCCGGGTCGGGGGACGCCGCCAGGTCGCGCTTGTAGGCCGCTTCGATGCCGCCTTCAAGCGGCAGGCTGCCCCAGTCGCCGCTCGGCCAGGCGTAGCGCAGGTTGAGCCGCGCCGTGTTCGCGTGCGCCGCCCCTGCCACCCCGAACGCCCGCCGCATGATGATCGTCACCCACGGCACCTTCGCCTGGAAGACGGCCGTCATCGCGGTGGCCCCGCGGCGGATGGTCGCGGCCTTCTCCCCCTGCGTGCCGATGACGAAGCCCGGCTGGTCGAGGAAGTTCACGGCCGGGATGTGAAAGGTGTCGCAGAGGTCGACGAAGCGGGTCATCTTGTCGCTGCCGTCGGCAGTGAGGCCGCCGCCGTACTGGAGGGGGTCATTGGTGATGACGCCGACGGGGAAACCATCGAGGCGGCCGAAACCGGTGACCACGCTCGTGCCCCAACCAGCGCCGATTTCGAAGAAGGAATCCTTATCAAGGACGGCGGCGAGGATCTGGCGCACCTTGTAGGGCCGGCGCCGGTTTCGCGGGATAGCCGAGATTAGCATCTCTTCGCGGCGCTGGGGGTCGTCCGTTGGCTCCTGGCGGGCCGGTTGTTGCCAGACGTTCTGCGGCAGGTAGGAGAGGAACTGGCGGATCTGGCGGAAGGCGTCCGCTTCGTCCTCCGCCAGGTTGTCGCAGACGCCGTTGTGGTAGTGGATGTAGTGGCCGCCCAGTTCTTCCTTCGTGACCTGCTCGCCCATGCCACTGGCCACCACCGGCGGCCCGGCGACGAACACCTGGGACGTATCCTTGACCATGATCGCCCAGTGCGAGGTGACGACGCGCGCGGCGCCGAGCCCGGCCACGCTGCCCATGGCGGCGGAAACCACCGGCACCTCGCTCAGCATCTCGACAACAGTGTCCCAGCCGGGGTTGGCCGGGACGTAGGTGTGGCCCTGGTTGCCCTGGGTGCGGACGCTGCCGCCGCCGCCCGTGCCATCGACCAGCCGCACGATCGGCATCCGCAGTTCGCGCGCCATCTTCTCGGCGTAGACCTGCTTGCCGCCGATCGAAGCGTCAGCCGCGCCGCCGCGCACGCTGAAGTCGTCCCCGCCGATGACCACGCGCCGGCCGTTGATCCGGGCGAAGCCCATGACGAAGTTGGAGGCGCGAAGGCTGAGGAGGTTGCCCTCGCCGTCGTACTCCGGCTTCCCTGCAAGGGCGCCCGTCTCCGCGAAGCTGCCGGGGTCAACGAGGCCATCGATGCGTTCGCGGACGGTGAGCTTGCCGCCGTCGTGCTGGCGCTTGACGTTCTCTTGACCGCCCATCTGGCGGATAAGGGCCTCGCGGCGGCGCATTTCAAGGACTTCTGGTTCCCAGCTCATCGGTGGCTCCATGAGAGATGGTGTGTACCGCGAATCGTACGCGAGATGGGGCGGCCAGGTGGTGCGGGGGCAGAGCGGGCCCTTCTGTTGGGGACGAAAGGCCGTCGAAACGCGCCCGCTACTCGCGTATGTAACGGAGGGACTTCAACGGTCCTCGCCATTTGAATGACATAACTTTGCAGCAAGATTCTTGACAGAACTAGTAGAGTGCTAGGACTGTATGCATACGGGGAACTTATCGCGTCGAGCGAACGTTGGAGTAGTCACGGAGGACTGAACTGTGAAAACACGAAGCGGCGAACGGACAGGGAAGTGGACGCGGTACGTCCTGGCGCTGGCAGCGATGGTCGCCGCGGCGGGCCTCGTGGTGGCGGGGGGCGCAACGGAAGCGAAGGCGGCAACAGGCACGATTGGTTTCGCCACCGGCAGCTCGACGGTCGTCGAGGGCCAGAACGCCACGATCGTGCTCAACCGCACCGGTGGGACATCCGGCACGATTAACGTCGATTACACCATCTCCTTTACACCTCCGGCGACCTCGGCGGATCTGAACGGGTTGACCGGGCCGAGCCAGGTAACCTTCACCGACGGCGTTTCCAGCCGGACGCTTCCGGGCCTTGCGAACGGACCCCTCTCTACGTTTGACGATGGGGCGAACCAAGGGTCGCGAAATATCACGTTTACCCTCACAGCCGCAGATAACGGCGGGTTCCTCGGCGGCACAACGACTCACGTGCTGACGATCACCGACAACGACGGGCCGCCGAAGTACACGTTTACAGCGAATACCATGAGCGTGAACGAGTCCGCCGGGACGATCAACGTGCCGATTGTTCGAGACGGAGCGACAGCCGCGAACAACGACACCGTTCAGTGCACGGACGCCGGAACCGGGACCGCAACGCCCGGGGGTGGCAACGACTACACTTTCGCCCTGCAAAACATCGTCTTCACCACCGGCACGACCACGCAGAACTGTCAAGTGACGATCCTCCAAGATGTGGCCACGGAGCCCAGTCAAACCATTGTGTTGAACATCGCGGCGACCGTAGGCTTCGGTGGCGGCCCCGGAACCTACACGCAGATCACGATTACCATCGTCGATGACGACGGCACCGGCACCATCCAGTTCTCGGCGGCGACCTACACCGTGAGCGAGGGCGTCGGTACGGCGAACATCGCCGTGACCCGGACCAACGGAACCACCGGGGCGGCGAGCATTCAATGCAGCACCACCGGCGGCGGCTCCGCTACAGCCAGCCCGGCGGCTGGCTTCGACTACACGACACAGACCAACCAGCCCCTCAACTGGGGGAACGGTGTCGGGGGGACCCAGAACTGCTCCATCCCGATCACGGGCGACTCCACCGTCGAGGGCACCGAGACGATCACGCTCGCGCTCACCGGCGTGACGGGGGCGACCGCGGGCGCGCAATCGACCGCAACGGTGAACATCACCGATGACGACGGCACGGGGACGATCAGCTTCACAGCCACCAACTACACCGTCGCCGAGAACGGCACGAGTGTGACGATCAGCGCCAACCGCACGGGCGGCAGCTCGGGCGCGGCAACGGTCGATTTCGCCACCAGCAACGGCACCGCCACGCTCGCGGGCAGCGACTACCTGGCGAATTCGGGGACGCTCTCCTGGAACAACGGCGAGACCGGTAACCGGACCTTCGCCGTCACCATCCTTGATGACTCTCTGGTTGAAGGTGCGGAGACTATCAACCTGACCTTGAGCAACGTGACGGGCGGGGCTGTACTGGCTTCACCATCCACCGCGACGATCACGATTTCGGACAACGAATCGGCGCTCCCCACCATCAGCAGCCTCAGCCCCACGGCCGGGCCGCTCGCTGGCGGAAATACGGTGACGATCACAGGCACCAACTTCCTCAACGCCACGAGCGTGACGTTCGGCGGCTCGCTAGCCACCAACCTGAACGTATTCACTGCCAACACCATCACCGTGACGGCCCCCGTGTCGCCCGGGCTGATTACGCAAACCGTGAACGTGGTCGTTACGACGACGAGCGGGTCGAGTTCGACCGTCGGCACCGCCGATGACTACACCTATACGACCGGCCCCACCGTCACGCTGGTTTCGCCGAACACGGGCCCATCGACCGGGACGACATTCGTCAGCATCACCGGCACCAACTTCACGTCGAGCGGGATGACCGTGACCTTCGGCGGCACACAGGCGACGTTTGCCTACGTCAGTTCGACTTCGCTCACCGCCGTCAGCCCGGCGCACACCGCCGGCACGTTCGACATCATCGTCACCACGCCCGCCGGGAGCAGCCCGAACACCGTGTTGGATGACTTCACCTACACCGGGACCATCGCCCCCGCGATCACGAGCATCAGCCCCACCAGCGGCCCGGTTGGGACGGTGGTCACCGTTACCGGGTCCGGGTTCACGGGCTCATCCGTGGTGACGGTGGGCGGCGTTTCGGCCAGCTTCACCGTCAGCACGGACTCATCGCTCACCGTCACCGTCCCCGCATCAACGCCTGGCGGCACGGTGGACATCCGCGTCACGAACTCGGGCGGGACGAGCCCGAACACCGCCGCGGACAACTTCAACAACACCAGCAGCAGCGGCGCGACGACGACCTACGTCCTCTACTTCCGCTGGACCCTCATCGCCTGGACGGGCATCGACAATCTGACCGTCTACAACGCGGTGCGCGGCATCGAAACGGGCACGGCCAACCCGAACACCAACGACGTATCCGGCCAGGTCACCGCCCTCTGGTACTGGGACGCCGCCAGCCAGACCTACAAGGGCTACTTCGTCGGCTTCGAAAACGTCCCCGGCGCGAACGACTTCACGACCATGCGTCGCGGCATTTCGTACTGGGTGGCGGTAACAAGCACCACGACCAACTGGACGGTGCTCGTCGGCCAGTAGGGCCGCCGGCCACCGGCCATCAGCCATCGGCAAGCGAAGGCCCGCTCTCTTGAGCGGGCCTTCTGTTTGAGGGACACGAAGGCACCAAAACACAAAGGGTCACGAAGATATGAAGGGGTTCAACCCCAATCCTTAGTGCAACTTCGTGCTTTCGCGGCTTCGTGTCCTCAACCGGAAACCGCGGCCCGCGACATCCGCGCCCTGGGGCCGATCGAGAGAGCGGGCCTTCTGTTCGAGGGACACAAAGGCGCCAAAACACCAAGGGTCACCAAGATCTGAAGGGATTCAACCCCAATCCTTCGTGCCGCTTCGTGCCTTCGCGGCTTCGTGTCCTCAACCAGAAACCACGGACCGCGACATCCGCGCCCTGGGGCCGATCGAGAGAGCGGGCCTTCTGTTCGAGGGATACAAAGCCACCAAAACACAAAGGGTCACCAAGATCTGAAGGGATTCAACCCCAATCCTTCGCGCCGCTTCGTGCCCTGGTGGCTTCGTGTCCTCAACCGGAAACGACGGGCCGCGACATCCCCGCCACCAGCAGCCCCGCCCCGGGGCTCTTTGCTCTTTGCTCTTTGCTCTTTGCTCCTACGCGTATGCGAGCCGCCCCAGGACCCGGTTCGCCTGTTCCATCTGCCCGAGGGCGGTGGGCAGGACCATGGAATCGGCACGCTCTGGTCCGGCGAGCGGTTCGAACGAGGCCTGCTGCGAGCGGTACGTCTCCCACGTCCCATCCGACCAGGGGTCGCCTCCGCGCGCCTCCCTGCCGGCCAGCCGCGCGCGCACAACCTCCTCGGGGGCGGTGCACTCAACGAAGAGGAACCTCGCGCCGAGCCGCCGGGCCAGCTCACGCAACGCTTCGCGGTCGGCCCGCCGCCGGTAGGTCGCATCGAGGATAGCCCACTCGCCCCGGCGGAGCGCGGCCTCCGCCCGCTCGGCAAGCCGCCGGTAGACGGCCCGGTTCATCTCCGCCGAGTACAGCCCTTCGCCGGCGGGCAGGTAGCGGTGTTCGTCTGGACCAAGGCCCGCGAGCCGTTTTCGCGTCTCGTCCGCGCTCACCACGCCCGCCGGCAGGACGGCCGAAAGCAGGCGCGCCGCGGTGGTCTTGCCACTGCCCGTGAGGCCCCCAACCGCGACCAACCAGGGCGTTTCATCGCCCCGGCTGAAGCGAAGCGCGGCGTAGAGATACCGTGCCGCTTCCAGGCAGGCAGACCCCTGTCCCGCCACCCCGAACTCCGGCTCACCCGCCCGCACGAGCGCCACCTTGGACCGCACCGTCGCCCGGTACGACATGCAGAAGGGCATCAACGCGGCGAGGCCGTCCCCGCTGGCAAGCTCGTACTCTTCGACGAGGGCGCGGGCCAGGCGCGGGCAGCCCGCCACCGCCAGGTCCATCGCCAGGAAGGCGAGGTCGAGCGCGACATCGCCGAAGCGGAAGCGCGAGCAGAACTCGATGCAGTCGATGATCTGGATCGCGTCACCCTCGAAATAGACGTGTTCACAACGCAGGTCCCCGTGGCCGTCCTTGACCTTCCCCGCGGCCACCCGCGCCGCGAGCGCCTCCTTCCGGCTGTGAAGGAAGTCCCGCAAGAAGGCGCCAACCTCCTCGCCCATCGGTCGAGCCAGCAGGCGGCCCGCGGGAGAATCAAGGCTGGCAAGATTCTCCGAGGCGTTGCGCCACAGCAGTGCCCCACTGCCGTAGCGGGCCGGGCCTGGCGCCGCGGCTGCATGGAACGCGGCAATGCGCCGCGCCACACGCCTGACGTCCGCCTCGCTGGCCTCGGCGGAGGCCACCCGGGCAGCCAGGGAGCTCTGGTCCGGAAGCCGCCGCATGTGCACCAGATAGTCGACTGCGGGTCCGCGGTCACTGAAACCGAGGCTGCCGTCAGGCGCCCGCACCAGCCGTTTCACCCCAAGGTAAACCGAAGGCGCCAACCGCCGGTTGAGGTCGACCTCTCGCCTGGCCATGAGGGCTCGCCTGCGGAGAGTCGAGTAGTCCAGGAATCCGAGGTTCACAGGTTTCTTGAGCTTGTAGACATCGCTGGGCGTGAGGAAGACAACCGATGCGTGCGTCTGTCGCACCTCGATGAGACGCGGACCGCATCCAAAGAGCCCCGAGTCTCTCAATTCGGTCACCAGGTGCGACACGTCCTGAATGTGCTCGACGCGGGATTCTGCGCTACCCATCTCCCCGTCACGGTGCAGCATGCGTCCTCGCGTGGGCAAGTACGCCCGGCCCGCTGTGCCGCGTCCTTGGGCCCTGAACCGGTGGCTGGTCGAGGGCGAGCTGGGGAGGGGAGCGGCGTTCAGGCGTGGATGAGTCCGGTCGTTATCTCCAGGACTTCCGCATCCAGGCGCCACTCCGCGACCGCCCGCGCGATGGCCGCGGCTTGCTCCTCGGCGTGGCCGCTCTCGTTCGAAAGGCAGGCCGCGGCGATCGTCGCGAGGCCAACGTCATCCAGGTCGTCCACTTCGGCGACGCTGGCGTTGAAGCGGTTGCGCAGCCGCTCGACGGTGGACTTTACGATGGCGCGCTTCTCCTTCAGCGTCCGGGAAGGCAGGCGCAGGCGGATGCGGACGACGGCGATGGTCATGCGCCGCGACGATAGCGGGCCGCAGCGCGGCGCTCAACCCACGGTCCGGTGGGTTATTGGTTGAGGACACGAAGACGCGAAGACACGAAGCTGCACGAAGGATTGGGTGGAATCCCTTCCTTCAAACTTCGTGACCCTTCGAGCCTTGCTGACTTTGTGTCCCTCAGGGAATTGGCGGCTGCTCCTGTTGAGGACACGAAGGCTCGAAGGCACGAAGCGGCACAAAGGATTGGGGTTGAATTTCCTTCCAACCTTCGTGCCCCTTCGTGCCTTGGCGACTTTGTGTCCCTCGAAAAAGGCTCGTTACTCGCGCTGGAACTGGAGCTGGCACCAGTCGCGCTCGTGGCGGACGGCAGTCACCGTGAAGCCGTTGACGGCCATTGCCGCCTCCGCGCGGCGTGCGTCCGTCGAAAGGATGCCGCTGAGGATGGCGAAGCCGCCGGGCTTCACGACACGGCCGAAGATCGGCGCCAGGCCGAGGTTGGCGTCCGTGGAGATGTTCGAGAGGACGAGGTCGTAGCGGCCGGGGTGGTCTTCCGCCAGGACGCCGGCGGTGACCCGGACTTCGCCGCCGATGCCGTTGGCGTCGCAGTTCTTGCGCGCGACCTCCGCGGCGATGGGGTCGATGTCGATGGCGTCAACCGTCCTGGCGCCGAGCAGGATGGCGGCGATGGCAAGCACGCCGGAGCCGGTGCCGGCGTCCAGGACTTCCATCCCCGGCTGGACCAGTTCGTCCAGCGCGGTGAGGCAGAGCCGGGTGGTCTCGTGGTGGCCGGTGCCGAAGGCCTGGCCGGGGTCCAGGCGGATGGCGACGCGGCCCGGCTCCACTTCGTGCTCAATCCACGTGGGGACGATAACCACCCGGCCGCCGGTATCAACCACGCCGAAGAACTCGCGCCAGCTCACGGCCCAGTCCTCTTCGTAGATCGGGCGGGCCGTCAGCTGCACCGAGGGGTAGCTCTCCATGGCGCGGCGCAGGTCCTCCGTGAGGACCGCGCCGAGCTCGCTGCTCGGGAGGTAGGCGCGGACGAGCACGGGCTCTCCACCACGCACGCGAAAGCCCATCTCCGGCCCGAGGATGTCCACGGGCTCTTCGACCGTGATCCCGCCCGGCGCGACGGCGCGCATCAGCTCGGAGACTTCCTCAACGAGGGCAGGCGGGGTCTGGGCGGTGATTTCGAACCAGAGAGACACGGGATTCACGATTGCCGATTCGACCCGAACCCCTCGATCGCGAATCGCGTATCGCGGATCACCCGGCGACCGCGTCGCGGAGGCGTTCGAAGAAGCCCTTGCTGTGCTTCGGGAGGACTGGGGTGCCCATGGTCTCGGCGAGCTGCTGGAGGAGGGCGCGCTGCTCGTCCGACAGTTCCTCCGGGATGACGGCGGTGACGCGGACGACCATGTCCCCCCGGCCGGCGGCGCGCAGATGGGGGACGCCCTTGCCGCGGAGGACGAAGTCCTCGCCGCTCTGCGTCCCAGCGGGGATATCGAACTGCATCTCGCCATCAAGCGTGGGGATCGTCACGGTGGCGCCGAGGGCGGCCTGAGCGATGTTGATCGGCAGCTCGTAGAGGATGTGGTCCTCGACGCGCTCGAAGGTAGGGTGTTCGGCCACGGAGAGGACGACGTAGAGGTTGCCGGCTTCGCCACCGCGGGCGCCAGCTTCACCCTCGTTGGTAAGCCGGATCTGGGCGCCGTTATCGACGCCGGCCGGCACCTTCACGCTGATCCTGCGGGTAGCCTTTTCCCGGCCAGTGCCGCGGCACTTCGTGCAGGGGTTGGGGACAATCCGGCCTTCGCCCTGGCAGCGGCCACAGGTGGCGACGTTGACGAACTGGCCGAAGATGCTCTGCTGGGCGCGGCGGATTTCGCCGGCGCCGTTGCATTCGGGGCAGGTCGCGAGCTCGGAGCCGGGTTCGGCGCCCTTGCCGCCACAGGCTTCGCAGCGTTCGAGGCGCTGGTATTCGATCTCTTTCTCCACGCCGAAGACGGCTTCTTCGAAGGTGAGGCGCATGTTGTAGCGGAGGTCGGCGCCTTTGGCGGGGCCGCGGCGGCGGCGGCCTCGCTGGTTACCGCCGAAGAAGGCATCGAAGATGTCGCCGAAGCCTTCGAAGTTATGGAAACCTTCGAACCCGCCGCCGGCGCCCGCCGAGCCATCGACGCCGGCATGGCCGAAGCGGTCGTACATCTGGCGCTTTTCGGGGTCCGAAAGGACCTCGTAGGCGCGGTTGATCTCCTTGAACTTCTCGGCCGCGTCCTCGGAGGCGTTGCGGTCCGGGTGGAAGTCCATCGCGAGCTTGCGGTACGCCTTTTTCAGCTCGGCGGCGGCGGCGCCCTTCGCCAGGCCGAGCACTTCGTAGTAGTCGCGTTGTCCTGTTGCCATCCCATTAGCAGTGTATCAGAGCGACTGCCAACGGCGGTTTTGAACCACCAAGGCACAAAGGATAGAACCACCGAGGCACCGAGGTTCCTGTGAGGCGCCGTCGTGCAGCAATTGAGACAATTGTCCCCGCACCTCCCGAAGCCGAGGCTCGGTTGAGTGGGCGGAGCGCATGGATGCCCCCGTGGTTTTCCGTGGAGCGGCACGACTTGCTAGGCTGGCGCCATGCCGAAAGTCCCGCCGGCGTTGCAGCCCGTCTTTCTCCAGTTCACGGAGGGGCCCACATTCATCGCGCGGGCGATCGAAGGGATAGAGGCCGGCCTGCTCAACCGCCCGGGCCGCGAAGGCTGGTCCGTGCGCGACGTGCTGGTACACCTTTCGGACGCGGAGCTCGTCGGGGCGTTGCGTTTCCGGATGGTCCTCGCGGAAGAGCGGCCAACCCTGCCAGTCTACGAACCGGAAGTCTGGAAGAAGCGCCTGCACTACCTCTGGCGCTCACCGGAAGCAGCGCTCTCGCTCTTCCAGCAGACCCGCTTCGGGTCGGCGGAACTGCTGGCGCAGTGTGCCCTGGCGGACTGGGAGCGCGTCGGCGTCCACCCGGCGCGTGGCGAAATGAGCGTTGGCGACCTGCTCCAGCTCTATTCAGAGCACGCGATGGAGCACGCCGCGCAGATCGGGGGCCTGCGGTCGTAACCCCTCAGTACCGGGCGCGACAGGCAAGCGGCGGGCTGCGTCGCCCGTGATGGCCGTCCGGCGCAAAACCCACCATCCCAAACACACCCTTCGTGTCTTGGTGGTTCCACAATCAGCCGAAGATGGGCGCGAGGGCGCCGGCGGGGACGCTAACCCGGAGGGCAGCCGGGTCCACCGCGAAGGTCATCGGCGTTTCGCCGGCGAAGTCGCCGTCGAGCTGCACGGCCAGGCCGGGCGTTTGGATGCGGACCTCGGGCACCTGGCCTTCGATGACGTGGCGGTCGCCGTGGGCACGGCCGACCGCGAGCCGGACGGCGATGCGGGCGCCGTCCCAGACCCTCGCCGGACAGAGGGCGATCATGTCGAGCAGCCCGTCGGTGATAGTCGCCGCGGGAGTGAGGCGGATGCGGCCTCCGTACAGGCGCGTGTTGCCCAGCACCATCCAGGCAAGGGGCGCTTCTAGCTCGTCGCCGTTGATGCTCCAGCGGGCGAGGCGAGGGCGGAGGCCCGGGAGCATGCGCAGCGTCTGGACGGCGTAGGCGAGGTCGCCAATGCGCTTTTTCAGGGGGAGCGAGACCCGGCGCGCGATCTCCGCGTCCCAGCCGATGCCGGCCATGAGCATGAAGCAGCGGTCTCCCGCGAGGCCCAGATCCATGGACGCCACCTGGCCGCCGATGTGCGAATCAAGGGCGGCGCGGAGGCCCTGAGGGATGCCCGCTTCCTTCGCCCAGATGTTCACGGTACCCGCGGGGATTGCCGCAAGGGCTGTCTTCGAGCCCCTAAGCCCGAGGGCAACGTCGCGGACGGTGCCATCGCCGCCAACCGCGAAGAACAGGTTGTCGCCCCGCTGCGCGGCGGCTTCGGCGGAGCGGGTAGCTTCGAGCGGCGATTCCGGCACCACGAGGCGGGCCTCGACCTGCTGGCGTGCCAGGTAGGCGACGATGCGCTGCCCGTCGAACCCGCGCTGCACGCCGCGCGCGGCGGGGTTCACCAGTACGGTCGCCGTCCTTCGTCCAGTCATTGCGGCCACTCCGGCGCGAACCGTACCATAGCCGCACACCCTTCGCCCCGGAGCAATAACGCGTGATTCCTCTCAAGCGGATCGATCACATCAGCATGGGCGCGCCCAGCTGGAAGGCGCAGGCGGACCTCCTCGAGCGCCTGCTCGGCTTCAAATTCCTTCACAGCTTCCAGGCCGGGCCCCATTCGGACTTCAGCGGCTCTGTCAGTCAGGTGCGTGGGACGGGGATTGAGTTCGAGATCATCGAGCCTGCGGGCCCGAAGAGCTTTGTCCAGAAGTTCCTGGACGAACAGGGGCCGGGCCTTCACCACATCACGGCGGAGGTGCACGACCTCCAGGCCACCTGCGACGCGCTCGAAGAGATGGGGATCAAGCCTTTCGGCGGGATCCAGGACGACGGGCTCTGGAAGCTGACGTACATCCACCCCAGGGACAGCGGCGGCATCCTCTGGCAGCTCTTCGTGCCCTACAGGTTCCCGGACGAAGTGGACCGCGACGCCGGCGGCGGCATCGTTGGCCTGAAGCGCATGGACCACGTCTCCCTGGCGACGACCGGCCTGAAGAAGCAGCTCGAATGGCAGACCAAAGTCTTCGGCATGGTGCAGTATTCCGAGTGGACAGATGACAGTCTCGGGTACACGGGCGCGGAGATGAGCATCCCCGGGAGCCTGCTCAACTTCGAAATCATCCAGCCCACCCGCGCGGACAGCTTCGTCCAGAAGTTCATCGATACGCGCCGTCCGGGCATGCACCACGTCTGCTGCGAAGTGGAATCCGTGGAAGCGGCCGCGGCCGCCCTCCGCGCGGAGGGCATTGAGCCTTTTGGCGGCGTCATCGAAAGCAACTGGCGAAGGCACACCTTCGTCCACCCGAAGGACAGCGGCGGGGTGTTGTTCCAGCTCTTCGAAGAAGGGTAGGAGGCGAGGCACGAGGCGCGAGGCGCGGGAATCAGGGCCGCGCCCGCAAGGAAGAGCGGTTGCCACGCGCCAGCGCCCACCCGGCGGATGGGTGGCGTGCTGCCCCCACCGAAGCAATGCTCGCCGTCTTGCTGGCGGTGGTGGATGAGACCCGTCGCTTGATCGCGCCGGGCTCTGATTGGCGGCTGAAAGCCGGCGACAAGGCGCCAGCCCTGCTTTACGCTGCTTTGTGGGCCGAACCGTCAACGTGTAGCGGATACACGGGACGACCGGGGGCTTTTGCAGTGGACGAACGTTACAACGAGGCGCGCGCCACCTTTGAAACGGCGATGTTCGAAATCAAGCGGGTCATCGTCGGGCAGGATGCGATGCTGGAGCGGGTGCTGGTGGCGCTGCTTTCGGGGGGACACCTGTTGATCGAGGGTGTGCCGGGCCTGGCGAAGACGCTGACCGTGAAGACGGTGGCCGATGTCCTCGGCGGGACGTTCCAGCGCATCCAGTTCACGCCGGACCTGGTGCCGAGTGACCTCATCGGCACGCGCATTTACCGCCCGGACACGGCGACCTTCGATACCGAGCCGGGGCCGGTGTTCTGCAACATCCTGTTGGCGGACGAAATCAACCGCGCGCCGGCGAAGGTCCAGTCAGCGCTCCTGGAAGTGATGCAGGAGCGGCAGGTGACGATTGGGCGCCAGACCTTCCCGGTGCCCGACCCGTTCCTCGTGATGGCGACGCAGAACCCGATCGAGTCAGAGGGGACGTACCCGCTGCCCGAGGCGCAGGTCGACCGCTTCATGATGAAGGTGCTGGTGGATTACCCGGAGCCGCTGGAGGAGCTGACGGTTGTGCAGCGGTCCCTGGGCGCCGCCGCGGCGGTCGAGAAAGTGCTGCCGATTGAGACGCTGCACGCCTACCAGGCGTTGACGCGCGAAGTGTACGTCGATAGCGCGGTGTCGGATTACGCCGTCCGGCTGGTAGCGGCGACGCGCCACCCGGAGATGGTGGGCTTGCGGCGGCACCAAGCGCACATCGCCTTTGGGGCAAGCCCGCGCGGGTCGATCAACCTTATCCACGGGGCGCGGGCGATTGCCCTCCTGCGGGGCCGCAAGTACGTGTTGCCGCACGACGTGTTCGATATCGCGAAGGACGTGCTGCGGCACCGGATGGTGTTGACCTACCAGGCGCTGGCGGAGTCGGTGACACCGGACAAGATCCTTGACGCGGTGCTGACGGCGGTGTTGGCGCCGCAAATTGATTTGACGAAAGAACCGGCGAAGCAGCCGGCTGGCCCGGCGGTGTTGGCGGTCCAGGATGACCTGCGCGAGGCGAGCGCGTGAGCAGAGCGCAGCTTTCGATCGTGCGGACGCCGGACCGCCCAGGCCCGGGGCCTATGCCGGATGCGCTCCTGCGCGCGCTGGACCTGACGCTTGGGCGGCGCATCCAGGGGTTGCTTGCAGGTGACTTCCGCTCGAAGGCACTCGGCCAGGGGACGGAGCTGGCGCAGATGCGGGTCTATGAGCCGGGCGACGATGTCCGCCAGATCGACTGGAACCTGACGGCGCGCACAGGGCAGCCGCACATCCGCATGCAGGTCGCGGAGCGGATGCTGACGACCTGGCTGCTGCTGGATACGTCGCCTTCCATGCGTTTTGGAACCGCGGACCGGCGAAAGGCGGATGTGGCGGAGGGCGTGGCGATCGCGACGGCGCATATCGCGACGCGGCGGGGGAACGCGCTCGGAGTCCTGACGTTTGGCGATGCGCAGCCGCGGACGTTGATGCCCGCGCAGGGCCGGCGCGGGATGCTCGGGATGCTGACAGCGCTCCGCCAGGAAGAGGCGGAGGCCGCCGGGGCGACTTCGCTCAGTTCGGTGCTGACGCGGATGAACGGGATGGGACGCCGGGGGAACCTGGTGGTGATCGTATCTGACTTCCGTGGCGAGGCGGGCTGGAAGCTGCCCATGCTCGAGCTGACCGCGCGCCACAACGTTAACGCCGTTGAGATCCGGGACCCGCGGGAACAGGAGCTGCCGGATGTGGGTGAGGTGTGGATGGCGGACCCGGAGACGGGGCGCACGCTGCGGGTGGACACGGGCCGGCGCGAGCTGCGAGAGCGCTTCGCCGAGGCGGCGGCGCGGGAGCGGACGGAGCTGGCGGCCACGCTCACCGGTGCGGGAGCGCGGCACGTGGCCCTTTCGACGGCAGGTGAGTGGCTGCGCCCGTTCGCGGGCTTCCTCTTGCGCAAGGATGGGTACCGATGAGCTTCGCTTCGCCATGGTGGTTGGTGTTCCTGGCGGTTATCCCGGTGGCCCTGGGCGCGTATTTCGCGGTGCAGCATCGCCGTTCGAAGTACGCCGTGCGGTTCACGAACCTGGACCTGCTCGCGAATGTGGTGGATGCGAGCCCCGGCTGGCGACGGCATCTCCCCCCGGTGCTTTCGCTGCTGGCGCTGGCGCTGCTCGTGCTGGCGATAGCGCGGCCGGAGACGACGACGAAGGTGCCAAAGGAAGAGGCGACGGTCGTCCTCGTGACGGACGTCTCGGGTTCGATGAACGCGACGGACGTGGAACCGACACGGCTGGCGGCGGCGCAGGAATCGGCGCGCATCCTGCTGGATAAGCTGCCGAAGAAGGTGCAGGTTTCGCTGATCAGCTTCTCCAGCAGCGTGACCGTGCTGGTGCAGCCGACAACCGACCGGGAGGAAGTGAAGCTGGCGCTGGACCGGCTGCGGCCCCGCGGCGGGACAGCGATGGGCGACGCCCTCCAGACCGCGCTGGAAGTGGTGCGCCCGCCGGAGGCGCCAGCCCCGGTGACGAACGGCGGTACGGGGGCCGCACCGCCCGCGCCCACGCCGCGGGCGGTGGCGGACGCAGCGGGCGGCGATACGGGCGTGGTGCCGGCGTTCATCATCCTCCTTTCCGACGGCGCGCAGACGCTGGGGAACATCCAGCCCCTGGACGCGGCTGACGCGGCGAAGGAACTCGATGTCCCAATCTTCGCGATCGCGCTGGGGACGCAGAATGGCGTGGCCCAGGTGGAGGATAACCAGGGCCGCACCCGCACGGTCCGTGTCCCCCCGGATGAAGAGACGCTGACCGAGATCGCCGAAATCACGGGCGGCAAGTTCTTCAGCGCGCCCACGAAGGACGACCTGGACACGATCTACAAGGATCTGGGGTCAAAGATCGGCTATACGGAAGAGCAACGTGAGGTGACCTGGGCGTTCGCGGGCCTGGGGGCGTTGCTGGTCGCGGTCTCCGGCGGGCTTTCGCTGCTCTGGTTCAACCGCTTCCCGTAGGCGCGAGGCTCCAGGTGGACGGCAGCCACGCGGTGTCCACCGTTGGGCGAGTGTGCCTCTCAAGGCGCAGGCGGATTCAGGGTTGACGGGTCCGAGCGCCCTGGGGGATGTCCCGGCGGCACAAGGGCGCCCCTTCAAGGACTGATGGGCAGTTTCATGTATTGGCGGTGAGAAGTAGGTGGCCGCCGCCCTGTGCCCTGCGCTGCTCCTTCGGATGGCCGTAGTTGAATGCGAAGGAGTGCGCCTATTCGAAGGAATCAAGGATGGGATTCCTCAGGCATTTAACGACCACATAGCGTGAGGAGAAGAGACGATGCTGCGGCGCATCTTCCGATCCAGTCATGCGTCTGCGCATGGGCAGGCGCTGGTCCTGTTTGCGGCGGGACTTATCGGTTTTCTTGGCCTGGTTGGCATGAGCGTTGACGTGGGCCGATACGTATGGGCCCGGACACAGATGCAGGCGGCTGTGGATGCGGCGGCACTGGCCGCCGCCCAGAGCATGCCCGACACTTCCATGGCGACGAGCAAGGCGGGAGAGTACTGGACGGACAACAGCTCGTTCATCCAGGCCGCGGGCGAGAACGTGGCCTTCAGCGTGACGTTTCCGCCCGGCAACAAGGCCCTTCGCGTGGAAGGGCAGGCCGACATCCCGACGTTCTTCCTGAGGTTTGTCGGGATCGCCCGCTGGCACGTGACGGCGGAGGGCGAGGCCGCGTCCCAGGTGCTGGACATCGGCCTGGTGCTGGATATCTCCGGGTCCATGTGCTGGGGCAACTACACGCCAGCGGACAGGGTCTCGGCAACCGGCCCGTTCGGCCCCCAGGTTGGTCCCGGGCGTACAGCGGACGCGGTCCAGTTGACGGCTGCCGTCCCGGCGGGTGGCACGAGCATCACCATCACGGTGAACAGCACGGCGATCTTCAACAGCACCTCAGCAACGCAGAATCAGGCGAAATTCGGCTGGAACATGGGCACCCAGCGGTACTTCCAGTACCTGCCGGGCAACGGCCGGCGGGGGCTGATCAAGATCGACGGCGAGTACTTCTTGATCACAGCCATCCCATCGGCCACCACGATGACGGTGACGCGCGCCCAGCGGGACAACTTCCTGGGGGTGAACACGGTGGCGGCAGCGCATGCGGTGGGGGCGGGAGTCTGGTCGCAGCACGCGAACTGCTCGCTTTCCGGCCCATCGGTCAACGGGCCATACGAGCCATACGACGGGTCCATGGTTGACGCGCAGTACTTCACAACGTTGTTCAACCCGGCCTACGACAAGATCGGGCTGGCGTCCTTCTCCGGCGCGGGCAACATCCGGCGAGGGCTCACAAGCAACTTCAGCCAGGTGCGGGGCGACATGGACGCGATCAGCAACCCGGACGGTGGCACGAACTCCGCCTTTGGCCTCGCGCTCGGCAGGCAAGTGCTGGACGGTGCCGGCAAGCGCGCGAACGCTGTCCGGGTGATGGTCTTCCTGACGGACGGCCTGGCGAACTCGTATTGCGGCTCCGCGTACAGCGCGGCGAACTACAACGCGCCAAGCTGCCCGGGCCAGGGCGGCGGGAGCGACGGCAACGCCTCGGCGGTGAATGCGGCCTACGCGGAGGCGCAGCGGGCCGTCTCGGGAGAGATCCAGATCTACACGATCGGCCTTGGGCCGTTCGCCAACGACGCGTTTCTCAAGCGCCTGGCGGACGGCGGCGTGGCGGGGGTTGGCCCATGTCAGCAAAACCAGCAGGGCTGCCGCTTCTTTAAGGCGCCGAGTGTGGCCGACCTGGACGGGGCGTTCAAGTCGATCGCCGAGCAGACCCACATTGCCCTCACGCGGTGAGTGGCGCCCCTTCGAGGACGATGGGGCCAGGCGGGGGATCGCGCCCTGGCGCGCGAATCCCCGCCGCCCGCCGGTGGTGCAGGCATCGGGAGTATCCCGAGCGCTTGTTCGGGAATTGCCCTCATAGGCAAGCGGCTCGGCGTGGTCGAACCTTTACCCGCCGGATAGCGCCGGCGATTCTTGGACGCCCCCCAAGGAGACCCAGATGAAGCCCAACGAGATGACGGACGCCGAGTACAACGAGCTGATCCTCCGCCTGCTGGACCTCAAGGAAGAGGACTGGAAGGATTTCGACCGCCGCGTGATGGCGGCGAAGATCCTCCGCCTCCACGAGCAGGTCCGCGCGTTGGAGGCGCACCATCGCGAAACGCACTCCCGCTGTGGGCCCCGCGGCAACAGCGAGAGCAACGTGATCGACGGGGCCGAAGCGGCCGGGAAGTTCCTCGCAGCTTGAGCGTAGCCGGGTTCCCGGCAGCGTGGCTCTTCAGCTAACGTGGTCTGCGGAGCGGCGCCGGGAGGAGCTTGTTGTGCTGAGCGTCCCATCGCGGAGGCGGACAGGAGTTGGTGTGGCCGTCGCCGGGCTGGTGCTAGGGCTCGCGCTCCTGGTGGGGGGCGTGAAGGCAGCGGGCGTGGCACCACCGGACGACGGGGGGTTGCCGCGGCTGCGCGAATACGTGATGACCATGGTTTTCCCTTCCCAGCCCGAATTAGGGACGCTCACGGTGGTGATGTTTCTGCCGCAGGACCTGGATGACCCCGCGCTGGCGGCTGCCGGGCGCGAGGCGATGCTGGCACGGTTCCCGGGCGCGGTGGATCTGGAGCCGGGCGAGGTGAGGGCGCAGTACCGGCTGGATAACGTCCGCTGGCCGCAACCGTCCGCGACCTGGCGCTACAACCCTTACGAGGCATCCACGCGGATTGGCGCGGATGCCGCCCTTGCCGCTATCAGCGCTGGCGCGGCCGGCTGGACAAACGCGGGTGGCAGCGGTTTCGCCTACAGCTTCGAGGGCTACACGGGGACGCCGCCGGGCTGTGATGGCCGGCTCGGCGTCCTGCCGAAGGACGGCGAGAACGTCGTCGGCTGGGGCCATGTCGAGGGAGGATTCTGGGGGTTCACCTGCTGGTGGAGCTCCGCCGCGAACGTCCCGGAGACGAGTTACAAGACGTTGACGGAGTTCGACATCGTCTTCGAATCGAGCAGTACGGTGCCGTACACACCGGGGGTGTTGAAGGCGCTGGCGCTGCACGAGTTCGGCCACGCGCTCGGGCTGGCGCATACGCAGGATACGTCCTGCCCGGGCGTTGTGATGTGCGGCGGGTCGGCGGCCACGATCCAGCAGACGATCACGCCCGATGACGTGGCCGGGGTGCTCGCGCTGTACGGGGTGGCGCCGACACCCACGCCGTCCTCGTCGCCGAAGCCCGCGTTCACGGCGACGCCCACCCCGACGGTGTTTCCGCCGGGCTCCAAGAAGCACATGAATTGGGTGCCGGCGGTCGCGCGGGACTGAGGGCGCGGGACTTCGCCAGGGACACCAGGACGCGAAGGCCCGAAGCGGCACGAAGCGCCAGAGGAAGTCCGGACAGCCTGCGTCAGCGCTTCTTGCGGAAGGCGTAGCCTTCGCGGCTCATGCTGACGAAGCTGTTGTGGCCGAGGATGACGTGGTCCTGGAGCTGGATATCGAGGAGGTCGCCGGCGGCGATGAGTTCCGTGGTGACGGCGATGTCCTGGGGGCTTGGTTTGGGGTCGCCGCTGGGGTGGTTGTGGGCGAGGATGACGGAGACGGCTTCGACGATCATCGCTTCCCGGAAGACTTCCGCGGGGCGGACGCCCACGGCGTTCACGCCGCCACCCGTCACGGGCACGACGGAGCCGAGCAGCCTGCCTTTCATGTCGAGCGCGAGGACGAAGAGTTCCTCCTTTGTCTTCCCCAGGACGCGGGGACCGAGAAGCGCGGCAACGGATTCGGGCGTGCGCAGGGTGGGGCGGGAGTCAGGGTCGATCTGCTGGACGCGGCGGCCGAGTTCGATGGCGGCGGCGAGCTGGGTGGCTTTGGCCGGCCCGAGCCCTTTTGTGCGCATCAGCGACTTCGCGTCCGCGCGGGCGAGCCCGCTGAGGCCTCCGACCGTCTCGACCAAACCGCGCGCCATATCGACGACGTTTTCGCCGGCCATACCGGAGCGGAGGATGATAGCGATGAGCTCGGCGTCGGAGAGGACCTGGGCGCCGTGTTCGAGGAGGCGCTCGCGCGGCCGCTCGTCGTCCGCGAGTTCACGGATTGTGCGGTAGCCGTTGCGGGGCGCGGGCGCTTCGGGGTCCACGGGTGGGGATTGTAGGGCACGGGGTCAAGCGGGGTTGAAGGCCAGAACGTTCAATCCCGGGAGCGGGTAGGGGCCGTCTGCCGGAGCGCGGGGCTGGCCTTATCGGAGTCCAGGTAGCGGAAGACCAGGAAGACCAGGGCGAGGTCCAGGACGGCGATGGCCGCCATCAGGCCAAACATCTCCCAGATGCCCTTCCAGAGGCCAAAGGAGACAAGTTCGAGGATAACGAGGGCGGTGGCCACGGCAAACAGTCTAAGGATCACGCTGCATTCGCTGGAGCGGTCAACAGCAGTTATCGAGGAATCGAGTGCGTGAAGACCCGCGGACGCGACGACGACGATGAGCATGGCCAGGGGGACGATGGCGGTGAACTCCACGAACATCCCCATGTGCTCCCAGGTGGCCGCGTCCACTCTCGGATCCGGGCGGTGATCGCGGACAACCGTCACGAGCGCCAGAAGGGCGAACAACTGAATCAGGGTCATGAGCGCTACGGGAAGACGGTCTCTTTCCCCTGGAAGTTGAAAGATGCTCGTTAGGACGTTCATCCCGGTACCCAGAACCCGCGCGCGGCCCACTTGATTGACCGCACGCATAGCAGCCATTGGACGCAGCCGGGACTCTACTCCAGATCCGCGGGCTTCGGTTGGGTCGATGGGGCCGGATTTTGGGCCCGGATGGACCTGTCTCGTTGGATCGCGGCCCCGCGGCTGCGCCGGCTTCCTATGCTCGCCGAAGGCAGGTACGTGCAGCGCGGGAGGAAGGACATCGCATCAGGAGGCTTGACGGCGGTCGCCGAGCCTGGCCAGGGCGCGCTTGTTGGCATAGAGCGCGGTATCCGCCTGGCGGAGCAGGCTTCCCGCTTCGCTGGACTCGTCAACGGAGGCCAGGCCGACGGCTGCGCTGAGGCGAGGCACCGGCCCGTGGGCCCCGTCAAACGGCAACGGTTCGTTGTCGAGCAGACTTTGGAAGGCCGCAACCTGGTTGGCGGCCTCAAACGGTGGGACACCGGGAAAGATAACGGCGAACTCGTCGCCGCCGGTGCGCGCGGTGACTGTCTCGCTGCCGACGGCGCGGGTGATGCACGAGGCGACGGCCTTGAGGGCGGCGTCGCCGGCCTGGTGGCCCTGGGTGTCGTTGATGGACTTCAAGCCGTCCATGTCGATGAGGGCGACGGTGAGTGGGCGGTGAGTGGCCTGGCAGACGCCGATGAGCTGGGCGAGCTGGGCGTTGAAGTGGCGGCGGTTGTAAAGGCCGGTAAGCTCGTCGCGGATGGCGAGTTCGTGGAAGCGGCGCGCCCACTCCCGGTCCAGGCGCTTCTGTTTGCCCCGGGGAATGGTCGTGAGGAACCCCATCACGGAAAAGGAAACCACCGAGTAGGAGACGTAAGCAATCAGCCAGCCAAGGTCGCCTGTGGCCCAGGCGACCACACTGAGCGTGACGCCACCAAGGACGACCGAAAGGCCAGCGAGGCGCACGGCGAATACCGCCTGCGAAACGGAGGGCTGGTTCTCGCCAAGGTCGCCTGAAAGCGTGTCGCCCGTGAACCCCATAGCGAATACTTCGGCAACAAAGGCGGGAACTGGAGGGGACGCCTACGGGTAACCCCTGAGCCGAGGTCGCTACGACATCCTGAACTGGACATCCGCCTGCTGATCCGCTCAACTTCGCGCACTACTTGTTGGGGTTTGGGAAACGGTGAGTTACGAAAACCTGGTGCTCGAAGTCGCGGACGATGTCGCGACCGTGACGTTGAACCGGCCGGAGAAGCTGAACGCGCTGAGCCGGGCGCTGCAACTGGAGATGCTCGACGTGTGCGCGGAGCTCAAGGGCAGGGACGACGTGCGGGCGGTCGTCTGGACGGGGGCCGGGCGCGGGTTCTGTTCGGGGGCGGACCTCACGGGGCCGCGGCCGGCGGCTGAGCAGGAGCCGGGCTGGCAACAGATGATGGACGAGGACAGCTGGGTTGGGCGGCAGGCACGGGCGGTGTACTTCATCGACAAGCCAAGCATCGCGGCCGTCAACGGCGTTGCGGCGGGCGCGGGGATGTCGCTGGCGCTGGCCTGCGACATCCGCGTGGGGAGCGAGAACACGCGTTTCAAGACGGTGTTCATCGAACGGGCATTGGCGCCGGATGCGGGGATGACGTACTTCCTGCCGCGCATCGTTGGGACCGGCAACGCGCTGGACATGATCTTGACGAGCCGCACTGTGGGCGCGGACGAGGCGCTGCGGATGGGACTGCTCCAGCGGCTGGTGCCGCACGACAGCCTGGTGGCGGAAGCGCAGGCGCTCGCCAGCCAGATCGCGGCCTTCCCGCCGCTGGCCGCGATGATGTCCAAGCGCTCCGTGCAACGCAGCCTGGACCACGGCATCGACGATCAGTTGCGCTACGAGATCCGGGCGATCGAAATCGGGCGCAGGGCCGCGAACGATGCGAAGGAATCGGCCTCCGCCTTCGTCGAAAAGCGGGCGCCGCGCTACACGGGGCATTAACCAGACATGCTTCATCGGTTCTGTTGAGGACACGAAGGCCGAAAGCACGAAGCGGCACGAAGGATTGGAGATAGGGTCCGTTCAACTTCGTGACCCTTTGAGCCTTCCTGCCTTTGTGTCCCTTAAGAAGCCGGCCATCACGTGTATGCTTCCACGATCGCGTTGAGGACACGAAAGCCCGAAAGCACGGAGCGGCACGAAGGATTGAGATAGGGGTTCGTTCAACTTCGTGACCGTTTGAGCCTTCCTGCCTTTGTGTGCCTTAAGAAGCCGACCGAGGCCCGGCCGGGATATTGCTGGGGCCGGGATAGTCTATGATTTGCGGCACGCTCACCTGAGGTCCCGCTATGAAGTTTGGCATCCAGATGTTCCCCACGGACTACGCAATCCCCGTCACCGAACTGGGCAAGGCGTGCGAGGACCTCGGGTTCGAATCGCTCTTCTTCCCCGAACACACGCACATCCCCACCAGCCGGCGGACGCCGTGGCCGGGTGGCGCGCCGCTGCCGCTGGAGTATTCGCACACGCTGGACCCGTTCGTGGCGATGGGTGCCGTGGCGGCGGTGACGAAGACCCTGCTCATCGGCACCGGCGTCTGCCTCGTGATGGAGCGGGACCCGATCACGCTGGCCAAGGAAGTGGCGAGCGTGGACTTCCTTTCCCGCGGGCGGGTGCTGTTTGGAATCGGCGGGGGCTGGAACGAAGAGGAGATGGAGAACCACGGCACGAAGCCGTCCCTGCGCTGGAAGATACTGCGCGAGCGCATCCTGGCGATGAAGGAGATCTGGACGAAGGACGAGGCGGAATACCACGGGCAGTTCGTGGACTTCGACCCGATCTGGTCGTGGCCGAAGCCGGCGCGGAAGCCTCACCCGCCAATCCTCATCGGCGGCGCGGGGCCGCGCACGCTCGAGCGGGTCATCGAGTATGGCGACGAGTGGATGCCGATCGGGGGGCGCACCGGGGCACTGCTGGCGGCGAAGATCGAGGAGTTGCAGGGGATGGCGAAGGCGGCCGGGCGCGGGCCGATCGCGGTTTCCATCTTCGGACTGGGGCCGAGCCCGGAACTCATCGAGAGCTACATCGGCATGGGTGTCCAGCGCGTCATCTTTGGGTTGCGTCCCGAGGCGGCAGAGCGTGCCATCCCGGCGCTGAAGAACTACGCCGAGGTCGCGAAGCGCTACAGCTGACGGCCCTCAACGCCCATCCCATCTCTCCTCCTTCCGCGGAAGGACGAAGCGAGGGAGCCTGACCGGAGGATTGCCCCATGCCGCACGTTGAGCGCCCGGATGGCGCGCGGATCTACTACGAAGTCCGGGGGAACGGGTTCCCGTTGCTGTTGTTCGCGCCTGGCGGGATTAACAGCCAGGTCAGTTTCTGGTCACGCAGCATCATCAACCCGTTCGACTTCGCCGACGAGTTTACGGTCATTGGCATGGACCAGCGGAACGCGGAGCACTCGCCGGGGCCGCTGAAGGCGCCGACGTGGGAGGAGCATGCCGCTGACCAGCGCGCGGTGCTGGAAGCGCTGGGTGTGACCCGGACGCTGCTCTACGGAGGGTGCATCGGGGTGGCGTTCGTCCTGCGGTTCATCCGCGAGGCGCCGGAGATGGTGGCGGCGGCGGGCGGGCAGGACCCGGTTGGCTTCGCCGAGGGCGTGAACACGCGGGAGACCTTCTTCGCCATGATGAAGCCGACGATCGACCTCGTCCGCCAGGGCGGGACCCAGGCCGTCGTGGAGTCCGCGATCAACAACCCCGTGTTCGTGATGAACAACGCGGGCGGGCCGTTCGCGGCGCGGATAGCGGCGGATGAGGCATTTCGCCGGGAGGTGCTGGCGCTTTCGCCCGAGGCGTACGAGAAGATCGTGCGTGACTACGACGACGGCCTCTGGGGCCGGTATCACCCTTTCTGCAGCGTGGAGGAGGAGTTCGTGGCGAGGTGCCCCACGCCGCTGTTCATCATCCCCGGGAATGACCCGTTCCACCCCACCGCGATTTCGGAGCGGATCTGCCGGGAAGCGCCGGACGCGACCTGCCTGGAGGTGGATTGCCGCGCGCCCGAGAAGCTGCACGACACGACGCGCAAGTTGCGGCAGTTCTTCCGGGCGCACGCAAGGTAGGGATGAGGCGCGAGGCCCGAGGCACGAGTCCTCACTGCGCGTGCTGGCTGGCTGGCAGCGCGGATGGCATCATGGGAACCAGTGGGGAAGCATTTAGTGGGGGGCAGGATTCGATGACATCAACCGACACGTTGGCCGGGCCGGGCGCGACGCAGACCGACCATTTTGACGTCCTGATCGTCGGGGCGGGGATATCGGGGGTGGGCGCGGCTTATCACCTGACGGAGCAGCGTCCGGGCACGAGCTTCGTCGTACTCGAAGCACTTGACAGCTTCGGCGGCACGTGGTGGACGCACCGCTACCCCGGCATCCGCTCCGACAGCGACCTCTACACGTTCGGCTACCGCTTTAAGCCGTGGACGAGCGCGCCGATCGCGAGCGCGGAAGAGATCCTCAAATACATGGGCGAGGTGATAGAGGAGAACGATCTCGCCCGCCACATCCGCTACAACCACCGGATCGCGTCCGCGCAGTGGTCCAGCAAGGACAATCGCTGGACTATCGAAGCCACCCGCTCGGACACGGGCGAAACGCGGCGCTTCACGGCGAATTTCCTCTGGATGTGCCAGGGTTACTACCGCCATTCGGAAGGCTACACGCCGGAATGGCCCGGGATGGACCGGTATGGGGGCGAGATCGTGCACCCGCAGTCCTGGCCGGAAGACCTGAACTACGCCGGCAAGAATGTCGTCGTTATCGGCTCGGGGGCGACGGCGGCCACGCTGGTGCCAGCGATCGCGGCGGATTGCGGCCATGTCACGGTGCTGCAGCGCTCGCCGACTTACTTCATCCCCGGCCGCAACCAGAACGACCTTGCCGACACTCTGCGCGAGCTGCAGATCGATGAGTCATGGATCCACGAGATCGTGCGGCGGAAGATCCTGCATGATCAGGACGCCTTCACGAAGCGAGCATTCGAGGAACCGGAGGCGGTGAAACGGGAGTTGCTCGGCGGCGTGCGCGCCTACCTGGGCGACAACTTCGACATCGAGACGCACTTTACGCCGCGCTACCGGCCGTGGCGCCAGCGCATCGCCTTCGTGCCGGACGGCGACCTCTTCAAGGGCATCACCGCGGGCAAGGCCTCGATCGTCACCGATGAGATTGAGACGTTCACCGAGAGGGGCATCCTGCTGAAGTCTGGCGAGGAACTTCAAGCCGACATCATCGTCACGGCCACCGGCTTCAACCTCAACGTCCTCGGCGACATCGACTTCGTTATCGACGGCAAGCCGCTCGTCTTTTCGGACACGGTCACCTATCGCGGCATGATGTTCACGGGCGTGCCGAACATGCTCTGGGTGTTCGGCTACTTCCGCGCCAGTTGGACGTTGCGCGCCGACCTTTTGGCCGACTTCGTCTGCCGCCTCCTCGCGCACATGGAGAAGAAGGGCGCGAAACGCGTGGAAGTGGCGCTGCGGCCGGAAGACAAGGACATGGATCTCCTGCCCTGGATGGACCCGGAAAACTTCAACCCCGGCTACCTCATGCGCGCGATGGACCTCCTGCCGAAGCGCGGGGCGAAGCCGGAATGGCAGCACTCGCAGGACTACTGGCGCGAGAAAGATGAACTGCCCCTGGTCGACCTGGATGGCCCGGAGTTCGTCTACGGGTAGGCAGGGAATCGAGACCGGCGAGGGGAACCATCTTGTGCTCGCCGGCGTTCTCCCCGGTATGAGCTGCCGCCACACAGAAAGGCGCGACGCATGAGGCTCCCGATAGCGGCGTTGGGCTTCGCCGTCGGCGTGCTGGCGCCGCTGGCCGCGGTCGCCACCCCTGCGCGTGAGGTTCATGCCTGTTCGCTTGTGGGTTTCAGCTACGCGCTGCTGCCCTTTGCGGTGGAAAGCTCCTCGACGATCGCGGTCGGTCGGCTCGTCAGCGCGAAGCCCGACGTCATCACGCTTGAGGTGGAAGAAGGCCTCAAGGGGGCCAGGGCGGGAGAGCGGCTGACGGTGAACAACGCCACGCTCGGCCTCGGCCTCGGCTGCCAGGTCTATCTCGAACCGAACGGCAAGGGGTTCGCGCTGCCGGAGGGCGCGCGCGTCCTCGCCTTCCTGGAGACGAACGAACTCGGCGGCCCCGCGAAGCTTCGCTCCGCTCTGTACGGCTACGGAATCTTTACGCTCGATGGCGAGTACATCCGGGATGGCCGCCCCCCGGGTGCAAGCTTCGGCCGCGTGCGCGAGGCGGTCCGAAACCTGGCGCGCGAACCAGTGGACCTCAACATCGAAACCGTCGGCCCGTGCAACCCGGACCTGGACCTTAGAAACGACGCGAACCTCCGGCGCAACGTCCGCATGTCGCAAGTCATCGCGGTTGGGAGCTACCGTTCCGTGGGCGACGGCATCGCGGAACTCGACGTCTAGGAGGTGCTTCGCGGAGACACAGGCGGGAGCAAGACCCTGCGGATTAACGCACACAACTTTTCCCTGGGCACCACCTGCCGAGCGACCATGGAGGAGAGTTCGCTTCCTCTTCCCTTGAACTTCCAGGCGCTGGTCTTCCTCCGGCCAGACGACTACGGCGTTACCGACTGGCGCGGGGCGATCTGGGGATACGCCGCGTTTGTCGTCGTGGGAGATGAACTCCAGGGCCCTCTTGGCCTGCCCACGCTCGATCAGGTGCGCGAGGTCGTGCGCGCGGTGAGTCCCCCGGCCGGTTCCCCTGCTTCGCCTTCTGGCGTGGCGACGCCAGGTTCCACAGAGAAGGGGCGAGAGAATCTCTGGTGGGGTATTGCGGTCGTTGCTGGACTCGGGGCCTGCGCGGCGGGGGCTTCGTTGATCCTCGCGCGCCGCCGAGACCGCTCCCGGCGCCTCTGAGATTGGACCGCTCCCGCGCCCGCTGAGGGGCGCGACTCCTATACTGTTCGGCATGCCGGTTGATTCTTCCGCCATGCTTCGCGACATCGCCCGGGATGGGTTGGGGGCTGCCAGCGCGCCGCAGCGGGTGGTGGTGGTGGGCGCCGGGATGGCCGGACTGGTGGCGGCAACCGAGCTGAGGAGGGCTGGCCACCAGGTGACCGTGTTGGAGGGGCGTGAGCGCGTTGGTGGCCGCATCTACACGATGCGCGAGCCGTTCACCCATGGCCTGAGGGCCGAGGCGGGCGCCATGCGCATCCCCAAAACGCACGACCTGACGCTGCACTATGTTGACCGGTACGGCCTGCAGACCACGCCCTTCACGATGAACAACCCGCAGGCGTATCTGTACCTGGGCGGCACGCGAATGCGCGCGCACGAGTTGGCTTCACAGCCCTACACGCTGGGGTTCGACCTGGAGGAGCACGAACGGATGACGCCCATCGGGCAGCTCTGGGAACAGACCGTCGCCTCGGTCGTGGGCCACGTTGCGGCCGAAGGCGAGGCTGCCTGGGAAGCCATCTCCCGCGAACACGACCAGTTCTCGCTGCGCGAGTTCCTTGAGGCGAAGGGCTGGTCCGAAGGCGCGATCGAGCTCTACGGGATGGCCTTCCACATGGAGTCGATGATGAGCACCGGCGTCATCGAGATCCTGCGCGAAGAAGCCGGGCGCTGGTTCGAAGACCTCTGTTCGATCGAGGGCGGCATGGACCGGCTGCCCAACGCCTTCCTCGCGGAGCTGGGCGGGAGCATCCGCTTCGGTGCGCGCATGACGGCGCTCGCGCAGGGCACCGAAGGCGTGGTGGTGTACTACCAGACAGCGGCGGGGAGGTTCGCCGTCGAGGCGGACAGGGCGATCGTCACCGTGCCGTTCCCGGTGTTGCGACACGTGGAGGTGCTGCAGCCGTTCTCACGGGGGAAGCAGCGCGCCATCCGGCAGCTTCACTACGACGCTTCGGCGAAGGTGTTCTTGCAATCCCGCCGGCGGTTCTGGGAGGAGGACGACGGGATCTTCGGCGGAGGGACCGTCACAGACCTGCCGATTCGCGCGCTCTACTACCCGGATCACGGCCGCGAAACGGGACGAGGCGTGCTGTTGGCCAGTTACACCTGGGCGGAGGATGCGCAGCGCTGGGGGTCGCTTTCGCCGGGCGACCGGATTGTGCAGGCGATCGAGAACGTCTCGCAGATCCACCCGCAGATCAGGGAGGAGTTCGAAGTGGGCGCGAGCAAGATGTGGCACGACGACGAGTTCGCTGGTGGCGCCTTCGCCCTCTTCGAACCCGGCCAGCAGACGTCGCTCTACCAGCACATCGTGGCGCCCGAGGGCCGATTCCACTTCGCCGGTGAACACGCCTCGCTGGGGCACGCCTGGATCCAGGGGGCAATTGAATCGGGGTTGCGTGCGGCGCTGGAAGTGCATGCAGCTCGATAGGCGCTCCGCTTGAACCGGGGACACGAAGGCCCAAAGTCACGAAGTGGCACGAAGGATTGGAGAGATTTCGTGGCGCTTCGTGCTTTTGCGGCTTTGTGTCTAACAAGAAACGGCGGAAGTCGGGAGTTTAACGGGCGGCGGTGAGGTGTTCGGCGAAGAAGGCTTCGACGCGGCGCCAGCTGTCTTCGGCCGCCTCGGGGTTGAAGCCGACGCGCATGGGGCCATGGGCGCTGGCTTTGGTCAGCAGGCCTTTGTGGTCCGACATGTAGCTGTGGCCGGCGTCTTGGTAGATGAGGATGTCGTTGGGGATGTCACGGGTGGCGAGGGCAGTCCTGAGGCGGCGGCCCTGCTTGCGGAAGATCGTGTCGCGCCCGCCGTAACCGCCGACCACGGGACAGACGGTATCGAGCAGCGTTTCGTCCTTCGGCACAGCGCCGTAGAAGACCGCCGCAGCGCCAAGTTCAGCCTTCGAAGCATAGAGCAAGGCGAATCCCCCGCCGAGGCAGAAGCCGACAACCCCGAGGCGCGAAGCGTCGACTTCGGGGCGTGAGGCGAGATGCGCGCGGGCCATTTCGAGGTCGGCGATGGCATCGCCGCCGCCGTGGGAGAGCGAGCGCATGGTGCGGAGGACGCAGAGGAAGCGGTTGCCGCGGCCGTCGTAGAGGTCTGGCGCGAGGGCGACGTAGCCCATCCTCGCCAGGCGCGCGGCCTTCTCACGAATGTCGTCGTTGAGACCGAAGATTTCGTGGATGACGATAACGGCGGGCCAGGGACCTGCGCCCTCCGGCAATGCCAGGAATGCACGCATGGTGGTGCCGCTGGGACGGGCGAGGCGGATGTCGGGCATGGCGGGAGTATAGCGGAGGCGGCGAGGGCCGCCCGGGAAACCCGGTGCACTCCGCGTTAGCTGATGCCTTCGCGGGCGAGGCGACTGAGGAGTTCGCTGGTGGCTTCGGCGTTGCCGCCGGGGCCGGGGGTCAGGGCCACGCTGAGGTCGGTGACGCCAGCTCGGGCGTACTCGTGGAGCTGTTCCACTACCTGGTCCGCGTTGCCGATGATGGCGACGTCCGCCGGGTTCTCGGCGCCGCCACGGTCAAGGGCTGCACGGTAGGAGGGGAGTTGCCCGTACATGCGGTACGTCTTGTTGAGTGTTTCGCGCGCCGCGGCGACGTCGTCCGTGAGGCAGATGGGGACCATCGCGACGATGCGTGGCGTTGGGCGGCCCGCTTCGGCGGCCGATGCCGAGATGATGGGGACGGCGACATCGCGCAGGTAGGGAAGTCCGCCCATCCAGGTGATCGTGCCATCGGCGAGGCGGCCGCAGAGCTTGAGCATGGCCGGGCCGAGCGCGGCAACGACCACCGGGGGTTTCGTGGCCTGGGGCACGTTCACCTGGACATGGACGCGGTAGAGGTCGCCATCGAAGTTCACCGGTTCGCCCGTGAGAAGGCCGTTGAGGACGGTGAGGTATTCGCGCATGTGAGGGACGGGCTTGCTGTAATCCAGGCCAAGGGCGTTCTCGATCACGACCTTGTGGCTTAGCCCGATGCCGAGGGTGAGCCTCCCGCCGGTGGCCGCGTTAACAGTGAGCGCCTGCCCGGCAAGGACCGAAGGGTGGCGCGGGTAGGTCGGGACAACGGCGGTGCCGAGATGAATGCGGCTGGTCTGGGCACCGGCGAGGGCGAGGACGGTGAGGGCGTCCACGCCCATCACCTGGGGCAGCCAGGCGGAGGCGAAGCCGTCGGCTTCCGCCTGGCGGGCGCGTTCGACGAGGCCAGCGACTGTGGTGGTGTCGCCGGGCATGGAGAGCATGATTCCGAGTCGCATGAGTGGTGCTCCGAAGGATGAGAGGTGTGCTGGGGAGTATAGCGGGGCGGGTTCAGAGACGATGCCCGGCACCGCGCGGTGTTATTCGTAGTGGGTCCACATCCGGATGACTCTGACCAACCGCTCCTCGACGTCTACTTCGTAGACAAGGCGGTGTTGAATCGTGATTCGCCGCGAGTATGCCCCGGCCATGTCACCGATGAGCTTCTCGAACAGGGGCGGAGACTGGAAAGGGTCGTCACGGAGGATTGAAAGGAGCCGTTCGACCCGAGGCTTCAATCCAGCATCGGCAACACGGCGGGCGTCTTTGGCAGCCTGGCGGGTGAACTCGACCCGCCACGGGTTCACCAGTCCAATTCCTCAACGCACTCACTGGAAGGCGCGGCCATCCCTTCAAGGATTGACTCGCGCATCCCCGGGATGCTGAGCAGGTAGAGCGTTTCCTGAATGGAGCGCCAGTCGTCCGCAGAAACGAGCACTGCTTCGGAGCGGGGGCCGGAGATCTGGACTGGCTCGCTGTTCTGAACCACTTCGTCGATCAGCCGGTAGAGGTTGGCGCGAGCCCGGGTTGCGGGAATGGTCTTCATGTTCTAAGCGTACGTACTATCGTACGGATCCACAATGGCATCCCCCCGAAGTTGCTTCGCCGCTTGCCTACTCGTACGGCTGGATGACCAGCGTCTGCCACTGGGCCGGGTCCGGGACCGAACCGGGGTCGGTCAGGTAGACCTCGCGGATCGGCTCGGACGGGCTTTTGGCGTTTTCGGCGAGCCAGGCAGTGATGGCGTCGTAGACAGGCATCAGGGAGTCGTAGGGGCCGGTGTGGAGGACCTGGACCGCTGGTCCGCCTGAGAGGCTGACGGGCTGCATGGGGCCGCTGCCTTCGATCGGCGAAGCCAGGGGGAAGACGGCTTCGACGTCAACGGCCGCCGGCGTGACGGAGTGGTATTGAGCGAAGGGCGGTCCCGCAAACCCGGCGCCGTGCTGGGAGATGTAGGCGCCGAGTTCGGCGAAGGCGCGGCCGAAGAAGGCCGGCAGCGCGTCCATGGGGACGGTTTCGCGTATAGCGAGGCCGTCTTGCGGCTGGAGGGTGATGTGTTCGACCTTGAAGGTTGTCTGCGTGCTCATGATCCCAGTGGACGCCGCTCCGGGCTTGCGTTGGAGGAACGAAAGGGCCGGGATCGGGGTTCGAACGGGCCGGATGCAAAAAGCTGCGAAACGTGTCGCGGAAATTTACAGCGAGTTAACACGCGGTTGCCATGAGGTGTGGTACAACACGCATGCCGAGTTCGCCGCAAGGCGAAACGGGGGAACCAAACTCCTGGGGTGTATTCCCACGCAAGTGGGATAGGCGACTCCCTTCGCCGAACCCGTCAGCTAACCCCGTAGGCAAGAGGGAGAGGCGTGGCAGCCGCTCAGCCTGCCGCAAAGCCTCTCATCGTCCCTGGTGCGAATGCGCCCGCCCTCACGGCGGGGCGGCTTCGTTACCTCCGATGAGTCTGGAGGCGACCACAGATGCTTCGACCCGAATCGGCTCCCTGGTGGCGGCGGTTGTTCACCAACGCCATGACCCCGGCGTACGTGGTGGTGCGCGATGACTCGCAGCGGCGCTGTCCGGAATGCCGGGCGGCCTACGACCTGCGGGATGCGTATTGCCCTTCCTGCCATGTGGCCACGCCCGAGTGGCGTTTCGGCTAAGGCGCGATTACAGACGGGCCAGTTCCCTCCTCTTGTGCGCCGTTTTCCTGGCGGCGCACGCCCCTCCAAGCAGGCCACCCGAAAGGGTGGCCTGTTTGGTTGTGAAAGCGACAGGCAATTCCGAGCCGCGACCGCCAGGGAGCGGTTGGTGCGCCCATGCACGGAGCACCTGAATCCGCCGACCGGTCCCATTCGATTCCGAAGACCCGCTGCAGAGCCCGGCGACCGCTCCCTCGCGGTCGCGGCTCGGAATTGCGGCGCGCGGCCCCCTCAGCCCGCGGCGCGGCGCGGTTGGCTGGTCTGCGGGACGATGCGGCGGCCGAGGACGGACTGCAGCCAGGCGATATCCGCCTGGAGGTGGGCGACCTGGCGTACGCGGGTGGTGCGCGCCCAGCTTTCGGGGCTGCCAGGCTCGGTGCGGAGCGAGCGTTCTTCTTCCGTGAGACGGCGGGCGGCGCCGGACATGCGCTGGCGGAGGATTCCTTCGATGGCCTCCCCTTCGCAAACGCCGGCCCTGGCCAGGGCGAGGGAGAAGCGAGGCGAATCGAACGCCTCTTCGCGGAGGACGGTGGTGACTGCCGTGGCGAGGCGCTTCTTGCCGGCGCCCGTGAGGCTGAGGGCGCGGCGCATGTGGCCACTGGGGCCGCGCCCGTCCTCGGCTCGGAGGAGCCCTTCTTCGATGAGGGCGTCGACCCGGCGGTAGAGGGTGCTGCGCGTCGCCCTGACCCCGGCGGCGGCGAGGTGGTCCAACACCTGGTAGGGGTGCGTTGGGCTGGCGGAAACCGAGGCGAGGATGGGAAAGTCGTCGTTCATGCGGTTGAGGATGCCCTCGCTTCGGCGGCGTGGGGATAGGGAGATTCCCGAATGGGACGTGAGAGTTTCCTGATTGGGAAGGGTGTGGACGGGAAGATTCGGGGGAAGATTCGCGGTTCAGGAACGCCGGCACATCAGGCGATACGGTTCGGCGAGTGACAGCCGCTCCTTTTGCAGTCGCGGATCCGCTTGAGTCGCGGTACGGATTCGTGGCTGGGATTGTTCCCGTGTGGGAGTGGGAAGCTTCCCTGTCCGGTAGACTGCGGCGGTTGGAGGCGCCGATGTACCCCGAGATGAACCGCGAGTTTCCGCCCGTGTTCGACGGACACGAGGACTTCATCACGCAGGTGAAGGAGAAGAAGGCGGGCTTCCCGCCGCCGGCGCCTCGCGACCTGCTGGCGGAATCGGAGACGGGGCACGTGGACCTGCCGCGCGCCTTGAAGGGCGGGCTTGGCGGCTGCTTCACTTCCATCTTCCTCGAAACCCAGTGGGCCGAGATGAACGCGGTGGGCTACGCGATGGAGGAGATGGACGATGTCTTCGCCGTGGCCGACCGCTCAGAAGGGCGGTTCCGGGTGTGCCGGACGGTGGCGGAAGTGCGGGCGGCGTTCGAAGCCGGGGCGTTCGCGTCGGTCTTCATGTTCGAAGGGGCGGACCCGATTTCGTGGTCGCTGAAGGAGCTGCGCGTCTTCTATGAAGCCGGGTTGCGTGTCCTGGCGCCGACGTGGAGCCGCTCGACGATCTTCGCGCACGGCGTAGCGTTTTCCGGACATCTGCCTCAGACGGGCCTGACGGACCTGGGGCGAAAGCTGGTGAGCGAGTGCAACCGGCTGGGGATCGTCCTGGACGTTTCCCACATTAACCCGGCCGGGTTCTGGGACCTGCTGGCGGAGTCGAAAAAGCCAGTCATCGCCACGCATTCGAGCGTGAAGGCGATTTCGCCGCACGTGCGCAACCTGGATGACGAGCAGATCAAGGCACTCGCGAAGAAGGGCGGGACGATCGGGATCAACTTCGCGACCATGTTCCTGCGGCCGGACATGCAACGCGGGACGGACGTGCCCCTGGAGACGATCGTCAGCCACTTTGAGCACGTCATTGACCTCGTGGGCGACGAACACGTCTCGTTCGGGACGGACTTCGACGGCGCGGACATGCCGGACTGCGTGAAGGACGCGGCCGGGCTGCCGGTTGTGCTGCGGGAGTTCAAGCGGCGCGGCTGGAGCGATGCGCGCCTGGAGCGGGTGTGCAACGGCAACTTCCTGCGGGTGGCTGCGGAGGTTTGGGGTTGCTGAGGGGGGTTTGAACCACCACGGCGCCGGGAAAGGCGTTTGGGTGGCTACCGCTTGGCTACATGGCACATGGCCGGGGAGTGCCGCGAAACAGGGCCGTTGGGCCTTGGCGCGCCCCGGCGGGCGGGCGAGAATGGGCGACATGGCGAGCTGGCTGGACTGGCTGAACGGCGACCCGCGGACGTGGCTGCTGGAAGAGCGCGATGGCGCCGTGCGGGCACAGGCGCTGCGGGCGCTGTATGGGGGGGCGGTTGATGACCCCGAAGTGCGCACCGCGCGGGCGCTGGGGATGGAGCAGGAACCGATCGCCTCGATCCTGGCGGCGCAGGCGAAGGAAGGGTACTGGGACAGGCCGGGGGCCGGCTATGGACCGAAATACAGCGGCACCGTCTGGAACCTCACGTTCCTCAACCAGCTCGGGGCGGACGGCGGCGACCTGCGGATTGAGAAGGCGTGTGAGTACGTGTTGGCGCATTCGCCCGCGGCGAACGGCGGCTTCGGCATGTCCAGCAGCCGGGAACTCCGGCTGCCCCCGCCTTCGGCAGTGTTGCACTGCCTGAACGGGAACCTCCTCCGGGCCCTGATCCGGTTCGGCTGGCTGGACGACCCGCGAGTCCAGCGGGCGATTGACTGGGAGGCGCGGGCGATAACGGGTGAGGGGTTCGACGGCTACTACAAATCGGGCACTTCAGGGCCAGGGTTCTGCTGCGCGGCCAACGAGAAGCAGCCGTGCGCCTGGGGCGCGGTGAAGGCGCTCCTTGGGCTGGCCGCCATCCCGGAGGGGCGGCGCGCGCCTCATGTCCAACGGGCGATTGCAACGGGTGTTGAGTTTCTTCTGAGCAAGGACCCGGCTGTCGCGGACTACCCGATACCTTCGTACGCGACGAAACCGAACAGCTCGTGGTTCAAATTCGGCTTCCCTTCGGCGTACGTCACCGACATGCTTCAGAACCTTGAGGTGCTCTGTGAGCTGGGCCACGGGCGGGATGGGCGCCTGGTCAACGCCCGCGAGAGGCTGCTTTCGAAGCAGGATGCGCAGGGGCGCTGGAAGAACGAGTACGCCTACAACGGGAAGACCACGGTGGATATCGAACGGCAAGGACAGCCTTCGAAGCGCGTAACCTTGCGCGCCTGCCGGGTGCTCGCGGCCATGGGCGGGCCTGATTGAGCCACCGCCGGGAACTTCGTGCCGGGGACATTCGTTGAAAGATCCGTGCACGTCATTAGGCGCGTGTGTTGCATACTGAGGGCGGATACGGCTTCGGAGCCGTGGTGACGACAGCCTGGACACCCTGTACGAGGAGACGACTATGACAAGGACTGTGACAAACCGGGTAGCGATGGGTCTTGTGGCTCTGGTGATGAGCGCGGCGGCGGCGATGTCCGTGAGCGGGGCGCTGGCCCAATCTCCGCCCAACCCGCCTTCCCGGTTTGCCGGGACGGTGAAGGTGAACGGCCAGAACGCGGCGCCGGGCACGGTTGTTGAAGCGCGCGTGGGGAGCGCCAGCTGTGGCGTGACTTCGGTGTTCATGAGCGGCGGTGAGGCTCGCTACGTCCTCGACAGCCCCGAAGGCAACACCCAGTCGGCCCCCGGTTGTGGCAGCGACGGAGCGCTTGTGACTTTCCTGGTGGGTGGCGTCCAGGCTGCGGAGAGCGGCCCCTGGCGCAACTACACGCTGAACCTGCTCAACCTCAGCACATCGACGGCCACGGCCACACCCACTCCCACAAAGCCAGCCACGCCTTCGGCGCCTGACGCGGGGACGGGCCCGGCGACGGAGGGTGGCAGCGGCGCTCCCTGGCTGGTCATTTCCGGCCTGGCAGTCCTCGCGGGCGCGGGCGCGGTTGGTGTGCGGGGCGGTCTTCGCCGCCGGTAGCAACCGGGACCGGTGCGCAAACCTCCGCGCCGACGGCTGAGGGGGGCCGGGACTTGCGTCTCCTGATGCGGTAGCGTGCGCGCGTGAATGAGTCGCAAACCGGGCGCGGAAGCGTGGGTGAGGTAGCGCGCTACTTCTTCCGCCTTGGGTGCATCGCCTTTGGCGGGCCGGCGGCTCACCTGGCGCTGATGCGCCGCGAACTGGTGCGTGAAAGGGGCTGGGTGAGCGACGCGGAGTTGATGGACCTGCTGGGCGCGGCCAGCCTGATCCCGGGGCCGAACTCCACCGAACTCTCGATGCACATCGGCGCCAAGCGGGCGGGCTGGTGGGGGCTCTGGCTCGCCGGGGCCGCGTTCATCGTCCCGGCGGTGGCGATCGTGCTGGCGATCGCCTGGGCTTATGTGGAGTATGGCGACACGCCGGCGGGCGAAGGCATCATCCTCGGGGTCCAGCCCTTCATCCTCGCGATAATCGTGCAAGCGATCTGGGGCCTTCGCGGGGCCGTCGTCAAGGGCTGGATGACGTTTGTCATCGTCCTGGCGACCACCGCCCTCGCGCTCCGCGGCGCGAACGAAATCCTGCTCATCCTGGGCGCCGGTGGGGTCGCGCTGCTCGCGGGCCTGGCGGGTGGCGGGCGGCGTCCGCCCTCCCTCCGCGGCTTCGCGCGGAGGCTGCCACGCCCTAGCATGGGGATGCTGGCGGTGGCCCCCGTGGGCGGAGTCCCGGCCTGGGACCTGTTCCTGGTGTTCCTGAAGATCGGGTCCGTGCTCTACGGCAGCGGCTACGTGCTCGCCGCCTTCCTCCAATCGGAACTCGTGGACCAGCGCGGCTGGCTGACCGAGAAGGAGGTTGTGGACGCGATTGCGGCCGGCCAGTTCACGCCCGGCCCGCTTTTCAGTTCGGCGACTTTCGCGGGCTATGTGGCGGGCGGGTTGGACGGCGCGCTGGCCGCGACGGCGGGCATCTTTCTGCCTTCGTTTGTATTCGTTGCCCTGACGCATCCTCTGATCCCGAAGCTCCGGGGTTCACGATGGGCGGCGCCGTTCCTGGACGGGGTTAACGCGGCCGCGCTGGCGCTCATGGCGGTGGTCACCCTGACATTGGCGCGGGAGGCGCTGGACTCGATGTTCGCGGCAGCGCTGTTCTCGGTCGCCGCGGTGGTGCTCATCCGCTGGAGCCCGAACAGCGTCTGGCTCGTGGCGGCGGGCGCGGCGCTGGGGCTGGGGCACGCGGCGTTCACCCGGTAGTGGCCGCTGGACACGCTTGGTAGGATGCAGCGAATACAGGCGCCGAAAGGTGTCACGGGAGGGCGCGATGGCACATTTACGGGTAGCGATCTGGCCGCTGTTGTTGCTTGCGATGGCGGCGGTCTCCGTCGCTTGCGGCGGTGACGACGATGGGGGTTCCGGGGGCCTGACCGCGCCGGGAGGCGCGGGCGGGGAGAGGGAGGCCGCCACCAAAGGTACGGGCGGTCCCGGCGGGGGCCCCGCGGTTGGCGGCAGCAGCAACGGAAGTTGCGAAGTGAACGTGAACGGGGATGTGACCGCGAGCTGGAAGGGGCGGGGTGGGGCGAGCGCCGTCGGCAGCGACTACTGGTTCGGCGACGAGGAGATGAAGAAGATACTCGGTTCGCTGAAGTCCGCGGGTGAGACGGTGGACGAGGCGATGAAGAAAGACCCGCGCCTCTACATCCTCATTGTGAACTGCCTTCCGTCCGGGACCGGTGGGAACAACGCCCTGTCGCTTATCCCGGGCGGCGATTCGAAGTACAAGGACATACCGTTCAAGGCCGGTGAGTATGTGATTGCGAAGCCGGATGCGCAGGACCAGCCCGGGGAGTTTTCGGTAATGCTCACCGTTGGCGAGGTGTTCTTCAGCGTCACGGAGCCGGGGAAGCTGACGATCGCGAAGTTCGACCAGACGGGCATCGCCGGCAGCTTCAGCTTCAAGGGCGAAGAGGCATTCGGGGAGGGCGCCGCGAAGAAGGTCAACGTGGACGGGAAGTTTGATTTCGCCTGCCCGGCCGGGGAGAAGTGCAAGAGGTAACCGCGGCGAGCGGGGCTTCAGGGCACGGCCGCGGCGAGCGGCTGGAGGACGATCCCGGTTGTCCGGTGGAAGCGCCGCGTGAGCCGGGATACCGTGGCAGGATCGGCCCAGGCGTAGCCGCTCGCATTGGCGGCGCGCCCTTCAGCTTCGGCCAGGCGGCGCTGCGAGAGGTGACTGATCGCCCGGAAACAGCGCATGGCTTCGTAGTACCGGACGGCCGCCATGTCCAGCGGGTGGTGGGCGCGATAGGCGCGGGTGTAGCGCCAGGCCATCCAGCGGCGCAGCGCGGTGACAGTTGGCCCCGGCAGACCTGGCACGCTCACCGGCGGCACCGTGAGCAGGATACGCGTGACGGCTACATCCGCGGCGGGGTCGCCGAAGGCTGCGTTTGACCAGTCGATGACGCCGCTCACTTCGCCCTTGAGGACAAGGATGTTGAGCGGATGGAAATCGAGGTGGCAGAGGACCTCCGCCGTGTCAGGAGGCTGGTTGGCGGCGAACCACTCGAAGGCGGGCCGGAACGGCTCCATCCCGGGCTGGCGGAGTTCGCGCGCGACCGCCTCCAGCCACGCGGAAATGCCGGACGGCGGTTCAGGGATGCCGGCTTTGCGGAGTGAGTCCCGGATCGGAGACGGATCGAGGGCGTGGAGCCGCGCCTGGCTGCTGGCGAGGGTGCCGGGGATGTGGAAGAGGCCGCTCTGCAACATCGTCTTTCCGGGCACCCGCGGCATCAGGACGTAGGGCTGGCCGAGGGCGCCGCCCGTTTCGCAGGCGTGAAGCGCGGCTGGCGCCGGATACCCCTGGGCGGCGACGGCTGACTGGAGGGCGGCATCCCAGCGCGCCCGGTGGCCCTGGCCGGGCCCGAACACACGCGCCACGAGCGGGCCGGCGAACGGCGGCGGTGCGCCGGCCAGGCGGAAGGCCCAGATCGCCGTATCGAACCCGCCCGTAAGCCGGGAAGGTGGCTCGGCATACGCGACTCCCTTGTCCTCCAGGAGCGCCTGGAGGTCCGCCAGGAGTGGCCCCGCGATGTCGCCATTCGCCATTGCCGCGTAGTAAGCACTGGCCGGAGGGAAGGGGCAAGCAGGGAACGCGAAAGGCCCTCGCCACACGGCGAGGGCCTTTCGTTGGGGTGCACGCAGGCGTGCCCTAGCTGCGGACGAGTTCGGTTTCGATGTTGAGCTTGACGTCGTTCCCAACGAGGAGCCCGCCGAACTCGAGAGGTGCATTCCAGGTGAGACCGAAGTCTTCGCGGTTGAGCTTGCCGGTGGCGCTTATGCCGACGCGAGTGCCGCCCCACGGGTCCTTCACGGGGCCGCTGACTTCGCCGTCGAGCGCGACTTCGCGGGTGACGCCGCGGATGGTGAGGTCGCCGATGAGCTTGTAGTCACTGGCGCCCTTCGGTTCGAGGCGCTTGCTGGTGAACGTGATGGCGGGGTGATTCTCTGCGTCGAAGAAGTCTCCCGAGCGGAGGTGGGCGTCACGCTTCGCGTCGCGGGTATCAATGCTGGCCACGTTGATGCGGACGGTGGCGCTGGACCGGGCCAAGTTGGCTTCATCGATGTCCGCCTCGACGGCGTAGTCGGTGAAGCGGCCCTTTGTGCTGGCGATCACCATGTGCTTGACGGCAAATTCTACGGAGCTGTGGGTGGGGTCGAGGTTCCAGGGCAAGGTTCTTCTCCATTTTGTGGCTACGGAGTATAAGTTAGCCACCTGATGGAAGCAGAGTACCGCAGGTCGCTAAAAGATGTCAAGTAGGCTACCCAAAGGAAGTTGCCCGTGATACGATGCCTGGGCAATGGAAACCAAACTCACCTTTGACAGCTCCTATTGTCCGAAGTTCCAGGCCGCTGTGGAGCTCCTCGGGCGGCGGTGGACGGGCGCGATCGTGCGGACGCTGCTCGGCGGCTCGGTCCGCTTTGGCGATATCCTTCATCGCGTGCCCGGCCTTTCCGACCGGCTCCTGAGCGAACGGCTGCGGGAGCTGGAGGGCGAAGGCATCGTCAGCCGCACGGTCTTCCCGGAAGTCCCGGTGCGAATCGAGTACCGCTTGACGGAGAAGGGCCGGGAGTTGCAACGGATCATCGAAGCGGTGGATACCTGGGCCGGGAAATGGACCGAGGCCTCCGCCACGGCGGACGTTGCCAGCGGCCACTGACATAGGCGGTAGGCGGTAGGCGGTAGGCGTGACAGGCAGAAAGCCCGGCGTCTATCGCCCGGCCGGGTTCCTTGGGCGGGTGGCAGCGCCCTCATCAGCACAGGAAGAGGAGGACCCGTGGCGAAGACTTTGCGTATCTCACACCCCGCCATCTCAGGCGCGAACGCGAGGGAAACGCTCCGCTTCTACACGGAGACGCTCGGGATGGAGCTGGTGTTGCGCCAGCCGAACCTGGACTATCCCTCCGAAGAGCACCTCTTCTTCCACGTTGGCGACGACAACTTCATCGCCTACTTCGTGCCCAAGGAAGGCGTGGACCCCGCGACTTACGAGCAGGCGCGCCCCGGCTCCGGCCACATGGACCACCTGGCGATCGACATCCGGATGGCGGATCTGGAGGCGTTTCAGGTGCGCCTGAAGGAAGCCGGCGTAACGGTGCAAGGGCCCGTGGACCGGGGTTACGAGCGGTCGATCTACTTCCCGGACCCGAACGGCGTGACAATCGAGTTGCTGGCCTGGATCACGGAGCCACCGGCCGGGATGAGCCAGGCGGCGATCATCCGGCGCGCGCAGCAGCTGCGGGAAGCCCGTGGCGCGGCGTTCATTGAAGACGATGACGTGCGTGCCGCGATTGGGGAGCTTCGCAAAGGTTAGCGGAGCGCCGCGCGGACGAAGGAACTCGCCCTGTCGATGACGAGCACGGCGGCGAGGGTGACGAGCACGGCCATCAGCAGGCTCTGGTATTCGAGCGTCTGGACGTAGCCGAGGAGGTAGTAGCCGATGCCGCCCGCGCCGACGAAGCCCATGATCGAAGACGCGCGGACGTTGTATTCGAACATGAAGAGGAGCTGGGAGACGATGCCGTTCGAGGCTTCCGGGAGGACGGCGTGGCGGGCAAGCTGGAGGCGGCCGCAGCCGACACCACGGACCGCCTCCATCACTTCCGGGTCCGTGCCTTCGAACAGTTCGTAGAAGATCTTCCCCAGGTAGCCCACCGAGTAGAGGGCGACGCCGAGTGTGCCGGCGGCTGGTCCAAGGCCGACCATCACCACGAAGACGATCGCCCAGAGGATTGCCGGGACTGTGCGGACGAAGGCGAGGAGGAGCTTGACCGGCAGGGTCACCCAGTAGGGGACGAGGCTGGCGCTGGCCAGGAGCGCCAGGGGGAGCGCGACCACGAAGCCCACCATGGTGCCCGCGAACGCGATCTGGATGGTTTCGATGAGCGCCCGGCTGACTTCCGGCAGCACGGAAGTGTCGGGCGGGACCATGTCCGCGAAGAAGATCCCGGCATTGTCGAGGCCCCGCTGGATCCGCGCGCCATCAAGCAGCCCGACATCGTTCAGGGCCACCAGGAGGAACGCCCCGAGGACCAGCGTGACGGCCAGGGGGACGTTGAGGCGGGCTTTCACGGCTTCATCATCGCCGCGAGTTCGCTCGTGCGGACTTCGGAGGCGGGGCAGTCAAGCAGCTTCGTGCCGTCTCGGAGGACGACAACCCACTCAGCGAACCGCTCAACGACGTCCAACTCATGGGTCGTCATGACCACGGTGACGCCGCTGTTCGCCACACCGCGGACGAGTTGCATGATCTCCATTGTGGTCGCCGGGTCCAACTGGGAGATGAATTCATCGGCCAGGAGGATGCGCGGGCGTTGGACGAGGGCCCGTGCGATGGCGACGCGCTGGCGTTCGCCGCCACTGAGCGAGCGGACCCTTTCCGCGGACTTGTGGCCGATCCCGAGGGTATCGAGGGCCTGGCGGGCGTCGCGGACGGTTGCGGCGGGGAACAGGCCAAGCAAGCCGCGCCAGGAGGGGACCCGCCCGAGCGCGCCCATGAGGGCGTTTTCGAGCGTGGTCCGGCTGCGGACGAGCCCGAGCTGCTGCGGTATGTAGGCGATATCGGGCGAAAGGCGCCCGCGCGTGCCCCGGCGCCGTACGGGGCTGCCGAAGAGTCTCACCTCCCCGGACCGCGGCAGGAGGAGGCCCTTGATCAGCTTCAGAAGCGTAGTCTTACCGCTGCCGCTCGCGCCCAGGACCATGACGAGGCGGCCCGCCGGGACGGTCATGGAAAAGGAGTCGAGCACCCGCGGCGAGCCCCGGAAGCTAAACACCAGGTCCTTCAGTTCGACAGCCAGGACTTCGCCCACCGCGCCGCCGGCGAACGGGGACGCCGGGTCGCTGGAGACGGCAAGGGCGCGCCCTTCCGCGGCCTCCGTGACGGCCACTACTGGAGGCGCTCGGTGAACTTCGCCTGGGTCTTTTCCAGGTAGGCGTTCAGCGTCGCGAGGTGTTCGTTGGTGGTCGTCGGGATGAACGAAACGAAGATCCCGGAGATGAACTTGCGCATCAACTCGCGGTATTCCGGCTTCCCCAGTTCCAGGAACGCGTCCTTCAGGCGGGCACGCGCCGGGTCTTCGAGTTGCTTTGCGAAGACGACGGCGTGCGAGGGGACCGGCCCCTGCTTTTCGATGACCGTGGTCCCTTCGAGGACTTCCCGGTAGAGCTTCTCGGCGACGTCTCCGGCGATGACCGAGACATCGACCTGGCCGGCCTTGAGGGCCTCCCATGACTGGGCGTAGCCGCCGGAGTAGATGACCTGGCCGAAGAACTTCGCGGGGTCGGCTTCCTTTCCATCGCTGGGTAGATAGCCGAGCTCAACGAGGCGGGCGACCGGGGCGACATAGCCGGAGGTGGAGAGCTGGCTCGGCAGGCTGGCCTTCTTCCCGCGGAGCTGTTCGAGGCTGGTGTACGGGCTATCGCGCCGCACCACCCAGTAGGAGTAGTAGTACGGCGCCTCGGTCTTCTGGCCGTCGATGACAACTTCGCGGACTTCAGCGAGGACAACTTCGGCGGAGGCGAGTTTCTGGGCGAGGGAGGCCGGCCAGGCGCTCATGAAGGCTGCCTGGGCGTGGCCGAAGCGGAGGGACTCGATCACCCCCGCGAAGCTGGTCGGGAAGACGAGATCGACGCTGCCGTTCACCCGCTCCGAGAGGAACTTCTCGATGTCCTTCGCGTCCGCGGTAAGCTTTTCCGGCGTGCTGGTTGGCTGGACGGCGATCGTGAGCTTGCCGATGGGCTGCGAGGATGCGCCCTCGGCCGAGGGTTTTTCGCCGTCACCGCCACAGGCGAGGGAGATTGGGAACGCGGCGGCGCCGAGGCCGGCGACGGCCATGCCCCCGAGGAAGCGCCGGCGGGAAGCCGTTCGGATGGACATGTGGAACACCTCTGGGCCGGCCGATCTGGAAGGCAGGCCACCCATCATGAATTAGGTGCTACTAGCATAGGAGCTTAGGGCACACTAATGCAAGTGGAAAGCCTTGGCCCGAAACAGGACAGAGCCAGATTGTAATCCGGATGCGCCCGCCCTGCTCGGCCGGGCTCGGCCTGGCCCCGCCGAAGTGCCTGGCCTCCCTCCGGGGGCAGGGATTGCGTCGTTACGCCGGCTTGATCGAGCGCGCGAGGATGACCGGCAGGCGCGACTGCGCAACGACCCCGAGGGCGGTGCTGCCGCCAAAGAGGTGGTAGGCGGCGCTATGGCCGTGGGTCGCCATCGCGATGGCGGAGGCGCCGAGTTCCTGGGCCACGGCGACGACGGCTGGCGCGGCGCCGCTCACGAGCGCCATCTCGCGGACCTCCTCCGTCACCCGCGCGGCGGCGGGAAGGCCCTGGCGGAAGGCCCGGAGCTGCGCTGCACAGTCCGCGGCGCTGTGCTCCGCGGTGCCGGGCCAGCAGAGCCTCAGGAGGGTCACATCCACGGCTGCGCTCTCGAGGATTGGGCCGAGCGCGCGGACGATGGCGAGTGAGGCTGGCGAACCGTCCGTAGTCGCCACGATGCGGTAGCCGTCGCCCTTCGCCGGCGGTTGGATGGCCGGGCCGGTGACCATGACCGGCAGGAGCGTGTGGCCAACGAGCCCCATGGCGACGCTGCCCACGAGCGCGTGGCGCAGCGCGCCTGTACCGCGAGAGTCCATCGCGATGAGCGTGGCGCCCTCGCTGGTGGCGACGCGGAGGATGGTGTCCCAGATGTCTTCGCCGTGCGCTTTTGTCACGACGAGGGCGTCGCCGCTGATGCCGGAAGCCGCCAACCTCCCGGCCAGGTCCCGCTGCCATTTCACGGTGGTCTTCTCAACGGCTTCGTCCACATGGAGCGCCAACTGGCTGCCCACGTCGAGGAGGGGGTCGAGGACGCGGAGGAGGGCAAGCTGCGAGCCCGTTGCCCGCGCAAAGGCCGCAGCGTGGGGGATCGCATGGAGCGAACGCTCGGAGCCGTCGGTCGTTACGAGAACCTTCATGTGCCTATCTCAGCAGGTTGTTGCCCGTGGCGGAAGGGCCGATGGGGGTACGAGTCCCGAGTCCCGAGTCGCCGGCTGGTCAGGCTCCCGGTGCGGGCGCGGGCGCCATTTCGCCCTGGCGGCGGCGGGCGAAGGCTTCGTCCTCGCCGACCATGGATTCCGCCTTCTGGGCCTGTTCCTGCTCGTAGGTCATCTTGTAAAGGTTGGCGTAAATGCCGTCCTTCGCCAGGAGCTCGTCGTGCGAGCCGATCTCGGCGATCTGGCCTTTATCCAGGACGACGATGCGGGTAGCTTCGCGGATGGTGCTCAGGCGGTGGGCGATGACGAACGAGGTGCGGGCCTTGAGCAAGCCGCGGAGGGCGCGCTGGATGATGACTTCGGTCTGGGTGTCCACGTAGGCGGTCGCTTCGTCCAGGACGAGGATGCGGGGCTGGGCGAGGATGGCGCGGGCGAAGCTGATGAGCTGGCGTTGGCCCACGGAGAGGTTCTGGCCACGCTGCTGGAGGACAGTGTCGTATCCCTTTTCGAGCCGCTCGATGAACTCGTTCGCGCCCACCGCTTCGGCGGCCTGGCGGACCGATTCGTCTGTCGCTTCCGGGCGGCCATAGGCGATGTTTTCGCGGATCGTGCCGCTGAAGAGGTACGGGTTCTGAAGGACGACGCCCATATGCTTCGTGAGGGAGCGGCGCTTCACGTCGCGGATGTCGTGGCCGTCAATGCGGATGGCGCCGCCGGTCACTTCGTAGCCCCGGCTGACGAGGGAGGTGATCGTGGTCTTCCCGGCGCCGGTGTGGCCGACGAAGGCGATCGTTTCGCCGGGGTTCACGTGAAGGTCGATGCCGCGAAGGATGGGCACGCCTTCGATGTAGTGAAACTCGACGTTATCGAAGTCCACGCGGCCCTCGACGGACTCCAGCTCGATGGCGTCTTCCTTGTCTTTGATCCGCGGTTCGGTATCGAGCACTTCGAAGATGCGTTCGCCGCCGGCCATGGCCCGCTGGAGCATGGTGTACTGGAGGACGAGGTCGCGGATGGGGTCGAAGAAGCGGCCCACGTAGAGGGTGAAGCTCGTGAGGACGAGGAAGAGGGTGGCGACGTCCACCGAGTCGGCGTTGAGGGCACGGATGCCGCCGACGATCAGCACGGCGGCGGTGGCGATGGCGACCGCGAGTTCGATCACCGGCATGATCGCGGCGCTGAGCATCCCCGCCCAGATGTTGGCGCGGCGGTTGTCCTGGTTGAGGGCGTCGAAGCGGCGCGCATTCTCGTCTTCGCGTGACATGGACTGGACGGCACGGACGCCGGAGACGTTCTCCGCCAGCGTCCCGTAGAGGGCGCTGATCTTGACGCGCACGTTGACGAAGGCGGCCTTCGCGTGGCGCGCCCACCAGACCATGATGAGGATGAGCGGGGGCACAATAGCGAAGGTCACGAGCGCGAGCTGCCAGTCGATCGCGAGCAGGACGATGACGACGACCGTGAGGCCCACGAAGTCGGCGAAGAAGGTGAGCGAGCCGCTCGTCAGGAGTTCCTGCATGACCGTTACGTCGCTGGTGAGGCGGCTGATCATGCGGCCCACTTCCATCTCGTCGTAGAAGCTGAGGGAGAGGCCCTGCATGTGGTCGTACATTTCGCTGCGCAGCTGGAGGAGGAGGCGGTTGCCCATCCAGGCTGTGGTGAGCAACTGGGCGTAGGCGGAGAGCCAGGTGACCACGGCGGCGCCAAGCATCACTCCCAGGTAGATCAGCACCTGCCGGGTGTCGTGCTGGATGCCGGCCTTCACGGTGAGGCCGATGAGGAGCGGCTGCATGAAGCTGGTGATGGCGGAGATGACCATGCAGGCGAAGGCAAGGCCCGCCTGCTTCTTGTACGGCTTCAGGTACGGGAGGATGCGGCGGACGACGTTGGCGTCGTACACCTTGCCCAGGTATTCGTCGTCCCAGCCATCGGCGCCGCGGCCAGCACGGGCGGGGCCCATGGCCTGGCCGCCGATGCCCGTGCTCCAGCCGCCGGCGCCGGCGCCACCAAACATGCCCATTAGCGGCCTCCTTCAAAGGGACGAGCGCGCAGTCGCGTCACGTGCAGGGGTGTCACGAGGCTCCCCCTGCGCTACCGGCCTGGGACGGCGCCGGGGCACGGCGCGGGATGCCGGGGGAGGGAGGTGGCCGGCGGCCGTCTCCGTGGCCGTTCCCGCTGGCCGCCGCCACCGGCGTCCTGTGCCCCAGCGCCTCTTCCTGGTCCTTCAGCTCGAGGTCGAAGATGCGGCGGTAGAGCCCGTCGTGCTCCAGAAGCTCGGCGTGCTTGCCGCGCTGCACCACCTTGCCGCCCTGGAGGACGATGATCTCGTCCGCGCGCATCACCGTCCGCAGGCGCTGGGCGATGACGAAGGTGGTGCGCCCCTTCATCAACTCCTGGAGCGCTTGCTGAATGAGGAACTCGGTCTGGGAGTCCACGCTGGCGGTGGAGTCATCGAAGATGAGGATCCTGGGGTCCAGCAAGAGGGTGCGCGCGATGGCGATGCGCTGCTTCTGGCCGCCGGAGAGGGTTACGCCGCGTTCGCCCACCCACTCGTCGTAGCCGTAGGGGAGGCTGACGATGAATTCGTGGATGCGGGCGGCTTTCGCGGCGCGTTCGATGTCTTCCTGGGTGGCCTCCGGCCGGCCATAGGCGATGTTGTCGCGAATGGTGCCGATGAAGAGAAAGACGTCCTGCTGGACGATGCCGATGTTGCGGCGGAGCGACTCTATCGTGACGTCGCGGATGTCCGTCCCGTCGATCGTGATGCGGCCCTGGGTGACGTCGTAGAAGCGGGGGATGAGGTTGACGACAGTCGACTTGCCGCTGCCGGTGGGGCCGAGGAGGGCGATGATCTGGCCGGGTTTCGCGTCGATGTCAACGCCGGACAGCACGGCACTGAGGTTGTCGTAGCCGAAGCCGACGTTTTCGAAGCGGACGTGGCCCGCAGCGGCGGCGAGAGGCTTGGCACCGGGCTTCTCCCTCACCGCGGACTGGGCGTCGATCAGTTCCCAGACCCGCTCGGCCGAGCTGATGCAGCGGGCGAAGATGTTGATGATGAAGCCGATGGAGCGCACCGGGAGCTGGAGCAAGTTCAGCCAGAGGGTGAAGGTGATGAGGTCCGACGGCTGCAGGGTCCCGCGCGAGATGAGCCACGAGCCGAAGCCCACGGTGACCGCGATCTGGGCGGCGGAGAGGCCCTGGAGCATCGGCTGGTTGCCGGCCTGGAGGCGCGACGAATAGTAGCTCAGGTCGGCTTGCTTCTTGGCGACGGCCGCGAACTTCGCGCTCTCAAACGGTTCCCGGCTGAACGCTTTGACGACGCGGATGCCGGTGAGGCCTTCTTCGGCGACCTGGGTCATCTCCGCCTGGTTCTGCTGGATCTCCTGCCAGATTGGACGAAGGGCCCGGCTCGTTTTGTACGAACGCCAGGCGAGGATGGGCAAGCTGACGACGCTCACCAGGGCCAACTGCCAGTTGATGATGAACATCCCGGCGACGGAGATTACAAGCATCAAAAGGATGAAGGAGAGGCGGAGGAAGCCCATGTTGATGAACATGCGGATGTTCTCAACGTCCTGCGTGGCGCGGGACATGATCTGCCCAGTCTGGACCTTGTCGTGGTAGGCGTAGCTCAGGCGCTGGAGGTTGTCGTAGATCTGGTTCCGGATGTCGTAGGCGACGGACTGGCCGACGGTTTCGCCGAGATACTGCTGGCCGAACGAAGCGAGGCCGCGGCCAACAGCGAAGACGACCACGGCCAGCGCCCCGGCGATGATGAGGTTCTGGTTGCCGTTCAGGCCCGTCAACTTGCCGGCCGCGTCCCGTTGCGGGTCCAGGCCGAAGTCGATGGCGAAGCGGATGAGGAGCGGGCTAATCATCACGAAGGCGCCCGCGAGGATGACGGACGTGGCGGCGAGGAGGAGCTGTCCGCGATACGGGCGCATGTACGGGATGAGACGGAGCAGGACGCGCACGAAGATGACCCCCCGGAGTCCGAGCGTATCACACCTTAACGCGAAGGTGAAGGTATGGGGGTGCGGTTGTCATGCGGGACTCTTCGCTGCCAACCAAACCTGGCGGCGGCGAGCGCTTGCCCGGCAATAGCATGGCCGCTTCTGCAGGGCGGATCTCAGGGTAAATCACTACGGCCGGGTGGCCGTTAATCCGATACTGTGTCCCGCCGAAATCAGCGCGGCCCCAGCATCCGTGGGACACGCGGCTGGGGCTGCTGCTTGCGCACACGGATTGCGCGAATACCTGCTACCTTTCTTGGCAGTGAGGTGAACGATGCCCTGGATAATCAGCATGGTGCTGGCGGTCGCGATTTGCGGCACAGTCTTCTTCTTCGCCCGGCTGGCGCGCGGGGCAGCTGTTGATGGCTCCGTCGAGCGGCTGCGGGCGTCGATCGTCATGGTCGCCGCCGCCGTCCTGTTCGTGGCCTGGGTGGGGCTGCACACGCTTGCCGCCTCGCTGAAGACGGTCGAGGCCGGACACGTTGTTGTGGTCTACCAGTTCGGTGAAATCGTCGGCCAGAAGAGCGAGGGCCTGCAGTTCATCGCACCGTGGCAGACGGTGAAGACGGAAAGCGTCCAGGTTCGGCGGCAGAGGTTCGACAACATCTCCGCCTTTTCCAAAGAGACGCAAGATGTCCTCATTACTGCCACCGTCAACTATTCGGTCTCGCCGGATGCCGTCCAGACCCTCTACCGGACCGTCGGCACGGCATGGTTCGACGTCCTCATAGAACCGCGCCTCATTAACTTCCTGAAGGAAGAGACGGTGCAGTACTCCACCGTGGACCTTGCCCCCAACCGCGAAAAGATTCGAGCCAATGTCAGGGCGAAGCTGACGGCCGAACTCGCGCCCTTCTCCATCACCGTAAACGACCTTCTCTTTGACAACGTGGACTTCCGCCCCGAGTTCAAGCAGGCGATCGAGCAGAAGCAGATCGCTACCCAGGACGCCCTTCGCGAGCAAGAGAAAGTGAAGCAGAGGCAGTTCGAAGCCGAGCAGTTGGTGGAGACCGCCAAGGGTGAGGCGGAATCGACGCGCGTGCGCGCCGATGGCCAGGCCAAGGCCAACAAACTCCTCGCCGAATCGCTCTCTCCCGAGGTCATCCAGTTCCAGGCCATTCAAAAGCTGGGCGACAAGATCCAGATCGCGCTCATCCCGAGCGGCCAGGGCATCATCATCGACCCGGCAACGCTGCTCGGGACGCTCGGCGCAGGCACGGCGACCGCCCGTTAGTACTCATTTGAGAAGCGGCCGTCTGCCAGTCCGGCCGTGCGGCCCCTCACACCCCCCGACCCCCTCCCCTCCTTCCGCGGAAGGACGACAGGGGAGGGGGAGTGACGCTCGACGGGTTCGCGGGCAGATGCGGATTTCGTGACCAGGACCAGGACGAGACTGGGACGGCCGGCTACTCGAAGAGGTAGCGTCGCCGCTTCGGGGGCCTCCCGTAGCGCAGGCCGAACTTGTGAATCGCGGCCGTGCGCAGTTCCGCCAGCACCTCGTCGACGGAGTCGGTGAGAGTCAGGCGGGCGAGGTCTTCGGCGTCGATCGTATTGTTGGCCACGAGCGTGTCGCGCAGGAAGGCCACCAGAGGCTGCCAGTAGTCCACGCCGACGAGGATGCAGGGGAAATCGCGGATCTTGCCGGTCTGGATCAAGGTGGCAATCTCGAATAGTTCGTCCATGGTCCCGAAGCCGCCGGGCATAGCGATGAAGGCGTAGGAGTACTTGGCCAGCATCACTTTGCGGACGAAGAAGTAGCGGAACTGGACGAAGGTATCGAGGTAGGGGTTGGGGCGTTGCTCCATGGGGAGGGTGATGTTTACGCCGACGGAACGGCCGCCTGCTTCCCGGGCGCCGCGGTTGGCGGCCTCCATGATCCCGGGCCCGCCGCCCGTCATCACGGTGAAGCCTTCGCGGGCGACGGCGGCACCGATCCGCCGCGCGAGTGCGTAGTAGGCGTGGTCTTCGGAGAAGCGGGCGGAGCCGAAAATCGTCACGCAGGGGCCCACGAAGTGGAGCGCGCGGAACCCCCTGATGAATTCGAGCGAGACGCGGATGACCCGCCCCAGTTCCGAGGTCCGGTCCAGGGGGCCCTCAAGGAAGCGGCGCTCTTCGCCGCCGTTGACCGCCTTGCCCCATTCTTCGGGCGACGCCTGCGGGAGGGCCCCGGAGTCAGATGACCCTGGGCCGGTGCCGGGGGCTGATTCGCCGTTCACGGGAGGCAGTGTAGCAACGCCGCCCGGCAGATCAGCGTCCGGAAGGGGCACGATTCAAGGTTCCTTCGGATGGGGAGGACGGCGCGTGCGGCGGCGGGCCTGTGCCCGGCCTGGCATCGCACCGCTCACTGTGGTGCGCGGTACGGATGGAGTAACCAGCCATCTGCCACGGGCCGTATGATGGAGGCTATGCAGACGGCAGCGACGCTCACCGCAGAGGAGTTCTACCACCTGCCAAACCCCATCGAAGGCGGAAAGATGGAACTCGTGTGCGGCAGGGTGGTGATCATGTCTCCAGTTGGGCGGCCACATTCAACAACGGCGCGGAGAATCCTCACCGCACTCGACCCGTTCGTCGATGCTCACAACCTCGGCGAACTCCACATCGAACTCGGCTTCATCCTCTCCCGGCGACCGGACAGCGTCCGCGCGCCGGATGTGGCGCTCATGTCCCCCGGCCAGCTTGAACGCGCGGGTGAGTGGGAGACCTTCTTCGATGGCCCGCCCGCCCTCGCGGCGGAGGTCTACTCCCCGGAGGATCGAGACCGTGAAGTGCGGGCGAAGATCCGCGAGTACCTGGCCGCGGGCACCGCTCGGGTGTGGGACGTCCGCCCGCGGGAGAAGACGGTGACCGTCTACCACCAGGACGGGACCATCCGCGAGCGACGGCCCGGGGACGCGCTCAACAGCGGCGACGCGGGGTTCGCGGTTGAGGGCTTCACGCTTTCGTTGGATTCGCTCTTCGCCTGAGATGGTGGGGTTTTCCGGCCGGGGCGTTGCTGGCCTGGCATCGCACCGCTTCTTGGCGTGCGCCGTACGGACATCGCGGGTGGTACGGATACATGGGCCGTACGGATGATGCTCCTGCTACACCCGCGCCCACTGGTTCGTCGTGAAGATGTCTTCATCGAGCGGGCTGCGCTGGCCCATCGCCAGGCGGTGGCCGGCGACGGCGCCGATCATCGCGGCGTTGTCCGTGCAGAGCTTCGGCGGCGGTATGCGCACGGGCACCGGGCAGCGGCGGTGGAGCTCCTCGCGCAGGCGCTGATTCGCGGCCACCCCACCAGCGACGAGGACTTCGGCCGCGCCGAGTTCGCGCGCCAGACGCGAAGTCTTGCCGCTGAGGACGTCGACGACGGCCTCCTGGAACTCCCAGGCGACATCGTCCGGTGCGTACTTTTCGCTCCGGATGGCGTGAAGCGAGGCCGTCTTCAGGCCGCTGAAGCTGAAATCGAAGGTGCCGTGCATCCAGGCGCGGGGGAGGGCGAGCTTGCCAGGCCCACCGCGGAGGGCCGCCTTCGCCACGTGCGGCCCGCCCGGGAAGGGCAGCCCGAGGAGCCTGCCGACCTTGTCGAACGCCTCACCGGCTGCGTCATCGCGCGTGCCGCCGAGGCGCTGGTACTGGCCGTGGCCTTCCATGAAGACGAGGTCTGTATGGCCGCCGGAGACGACGAGACAGAGCGCCGGGAACCTCGGCTCCGGGCCTTCGATGAGCCAGTTGGCGTAGATGTGACCTTCAAGATGGTTGATGCCGATGAACGGCAGCTCGCGCCCGAAGGCGATCGCCTTGGCGGCGTTGTAACCAACCAGCAGGGAGCCTGCGAGCCCGGGCCCGCGCGTCCCCGCCACCGCGTCGATGTCGTCCAGCGTGCAGCCCGCTTCCTCGAGGGCCTGGCTGACGATTGGGCCGACGTTGCGGAGGTGCTGGCGGCTCGCCACCTCGGGGACGACGCCACCGTACCTGGCGTGCAGGTCGATCTGGGAAGCGACGGCGTTCGAACGCATCACGCGGCCGTCCACCACCACGGCGGCGGCGGTCTCATCGCACGAAGACTCGATGGCAAGCACGTTCACGGCAATCAGCGTAGAGCGGTGGGCTGGTGCGGGGAATGGCGAGGGGAGCGACGATGCACCCACGAATCCCGGTGATTAGCTGCCCCTACCCAATTGTCTATTCGTCATATACACTGCCGCTATTGCGGCTGTCGGAGCCATCGGGCTGCCGTGTCTCTGGAGGTTTTGAAGGAATGTCCTCACCTGCGTTCGTTGAAGTGCCGGGCCTGAATTTTGACTGGCTCAACCTGGATACCGAACAGGGCATGCGCGTCCAAGCCGGGCGGCGCGGCCTCACCCTTGAACAGATCAATTCGATGACCTATGGCGTTGACGGCCTGAACGAAGCCGGCGCACCGACCTTCGGCGCCCGCGGCGCGAAGGCGGACCCACGTTCCGCCCGCCATGCCCGCCAGTACAAGACCAAGGCCGACGTCTGGTCCGAGAGCGCAATGCTCCTCTATGAAGAGGCGAACCAGCGCCAGTGGTCCAGCGCGACGGACATCCCCTGGGACACCGTCAAGCCCATGTCCGAAGACCTCGAATGGGCGATGTGCACGCTCTGCACGTTCCTCACCCAGGTGGAGTTCATCGCCGGTGACCTCCCGGGCCGCTTCATGGAACAGGTCCACCCGGACCACTTCGAAGCGCAGCTTTTCCTCGGCACGCAGATCATGGACGAGAGCCGCCACCTGGACGTTTTCCGCAAGCGCGCGCTTGTGAACGGCGGCGGGATGGTGGACGCCGGCTTCGGCGCCATCAACCTCCTCAGCGTGGACGACTTCACCGAGATGACCGCGCTCCTCCACCTGTTCGGCGAAGGCTTCGTCCAGACGCTCTTCCGGATGGGCGAGCTGATCAGCCAGAACGAGGCGGAAAAGAAGATGTTCCGGCTTGCCGCGCAGGACGAAAGCCGCCACCTCGCCTTCGGTGTCACCCACCTGAAGTACGTGATGGACACGGAACCCCACCGCAAGGAAGAGCTGCACCATTACCTGGATATCCAGGAGGGCGCTCTCGGCCAGAACCAGCAGGCAGGCCTGACGACGAACCCGATGACCGGCGAGGCGCTCGCGATCCTCGCGGGCGGCGGGATTGAGAAGATCGACGAAGGCTTCGCGAAGCTGCTCATCATGCGCAAGCGCCAGGTGAACGAATACATGCACCGCCTCGAAGTCATCGGCCTCGGCGACCGGCGCGAACGCATGGCCCAGGGATTCAAGGACCTCCTGGACCCGGTCGCCTAAACCAGTACTGAGTACCCAGTACTTAGTACTACGTTCTTCGCACTCACAACTTAGGACTCACCTGATGGAACTGAAGCCCGCAACCCGCGCCCGTGGACAACAGCTTGGCTGGAGCCCCGAACTCCTCACCCGCATTGAAGCCTCGCCGGTGAACGACCGGACGGTGGCGAACATCGCCCTGATGAAGATCCCCGCGGAGCGGGTGGCAAGCTTTTTGGACCTGGCCGAACGCGACGAGCGGATGGCCGCCGTCACCTTCAACTTCATGCGCACGAGGAGCGAACGTGGCGTGCGCGCGGTGCCCGGCCCGAACGGCCTCGGCACGCCGGAGATCAACATCGGCACCTACGGCGAGGTGCCGGACGTGTGGCCCTACGAGAACGACACTCCGCTGGGCAGCCACCCGGACCAGAGCAACTACGCCCCCGGCCTCTACCACATCTACAACAAGTACGAAGTGTGGGCGCCGGGCGTCGATGAACTGTACGAAGAGGCGATCCGCGAACGCTGGGTGCCGGCGACGGACCTGGACTGGCAAAACGGCCTGAGCGAGCTGCCCGAGGAGGTCGAGCGCGCCGTCTGCCAGCTCGCAACGCTGTACTCATCCCACGGCCTCGCCGAACAGAAGATCATCTCGAAGTGGTTCGAGGCCATCAGCTACGGGTTCCACGATGTAAAGCTCTTCCTGGGCACGCAGGTGTACGACGCGGGCCACAAGGTGGAGGCGCTCCGCAAGCGCGCCCTCGCGAATGGCGGCGGCCTCGGGCAGTCGCCCCTGGGCACGCTCTATCGCGGCTGGTATGGCGCGCTCAAGTTCACCGAACTGGTGACCGCCCTGGACCTGGTCTACAAGTCCTACGAAGTCACGCTCTTCGAAGCCCATCGCGACTTCGCCAAGAGCGACGTGGAAGCGAAGATGTTCAGCCTGATGGCGCAGGACAGCCGCCGCCACCTGGAGTACGGCAAGCGCCACACCCTCTGGTATCTCCAGCACGCCCCGCGCGGTCCCCAAAACATGCAGTTCTGGCTCGGCCGCGCCGAGGCCACGCTCTCCGTCGAACTGCGCCACAGCCACACGGAGAAGGAGTCGCTCGTCGTCCTCTTCGCCGATGGGCTCGAGAAGGTGAGCGCTGGCGTGGAGCAGCTTCGCAAGCTTCGCCAGAAGCAGGCCGCGGACTACATCGGCCTGCTCGACGGGCTCGGCATCGACCGCCTGCCCATGCTCAACCCGGGACTTTCGATGCTGGGTGAGAACCCGCTGGCGATGTAGCCGGTGGGGTTCAGGAACATAAGGAAGGGCGCTCAGATGGGCGCCCTTCTCATTTGCCCTGATTACTGCTGTTAGTGGCCTGCGACGCGCGCGGCCAGCAACGCGTCGGCGATGGCGGCGCCCTCGATTTCCGCAATCATGCGCTGGGCGTGCCGGTTCAGATGTACTTCATCGCCCCCTTGCATCCCCGCCTCCGCGAGGTGGCGCACGGACAGGTAGGGCACGTGCAACTCCCTGCAGATCGAAGCCACCAGTGAGTCGAATCTGGCGTTGCGGGCGTCCGAACGGGCGAACCCGGACTTTGTGCCCGAGGAGTTATGCGGGTTGAACGGGCCACGGACGACCGTGACCAGCGACTCGCGGACAACGATCCTGCGAAGGGTGGCCGCGACCACCGAGGCTGCCGCTTCCGGGGTGAAGTAGGTATCGCCGCCGATGGTCCGGACAGCGGCCCTGCGGGCGACCCGGAACGGGGCGGTCGAAGCGAGCCGCGAATTCGCGCCGGCGGCTCCGCCGAGGCGGGCCAGCCAGCCCGTGCCCCGATACGCCCGGCGCTGCAACCGCAGCGGGACCGATTCGTACGTCACCCAGTACGACGCCGTGCGCATGAACACGGCGTCCGGCTGGTAGCGGTCCAGCCAGGACTCGACGATCTCCGGCAGTTCCGGGTCCGGCCAGATCACCCTCGCAAGAGTCTCGACGGGCTCGCCCAGGCGTTCGGCGATCACCCTTTCAGCCAACGCCGGGGCTCGCAGGGCGGCCGGAATGGCCTCGTTCATGTCGTCGCTGTTGGTGAGCCGCAGAATCCGCAAACGTGTGCCTCACTGACGGCCCAGTACCGCGGGCCCGGCACTCATGTCACCGGAACCCCGGCCTGCACGCAACCGGGAACGGCGCTACACCGCCTGCACCCGCTCCCACGCTTCGTCGATCTTCGGCGCTCACCACTGGAGATAGTCACTTGATACCCATCCCTCGTGTCCGTCCGCAGCCCGGACATGGATCCAGAGCGTCTCGTCCGCGAACCAGGCCGCCAGGGTGCCGTGAGGGGGCCCGGGCGTTGGGTCCGCTAGCGCAACCCGCGAACCGTCCGGGAAACAGTCTGTGATTTCCGCCGAGAGCGACGGCAGGGCGCGCAGGTTCAGGCAGGAGCCGGTCCCGGAGACGTGAAACGCGAGCCGGTTTTCGAACGGCGGGTATTCGATCCGCGGCGACAGGAACTTGCCGCGGTCGCCCCCACCGTGGCCACCGTGCGGGAGCGTGAAGCGGATCTCGGTGCTGTTGATCCCCCAGGGAGGCATGTGGCCAAACCAGACCTCCGCGACGTTGGCCGACACGCGCCTGCCAGTGCCGGGCTCAGCCACACTCGCGTGGCCCAGAGCGAAGAGGCCGGGGCGGTCGGGCGAAGGAACTGGGCCGAGCAGATCGTTGTCGGGCACGTCCAACGTCTGGAGCCGCCCCGCGTCCGCCACGAGAAGGCTGAACGAGCTGTGGAACCACCTGTTTACCTCCGGCGGGCGCGGATGCCGGGGGCGGACGGCGAGCGGGATGGCGGTGGAGTCCGCGAGCCACCGGCCGATCCCCAGGCCGTCGCCGTAGTAGAGCGAAGCGCTCCTGACCCGGAAGAGCGGTGAGCCGGTGCGACCATCGGCGATAACCACGTTCGACCAGCGCTCGGTTGGCCCTTCGGACTCACCAATGACATACCGCTCTGAGTGCTCATACGCCAGCAGCTTCCCATCGGGCGAGAGGGAAACGCCGTTGGACGGAACTTCGAACTCGGCCAGCAGAGTCCCGCCCCAATCGTAGCGCCGGACCAGGGAGCGAAACGGGAGGTCGCCAACTGCGGCCCGCGCGGTGTCGAACTGGGGCGGGTAGGGGACGATGACCGCGAATTCGCTCCCCTCTCGGAGATGTTCGAAGTGCGGCGGCCCCTTGGATGTGCCGAGCGGAGCAAACGGAAGGTCCGCGAGCTGCCGCACCGCGCCCGTCGCCACATCCACCTGCTGGAGGTTTTTGTAGTCGCTCCAGCTCAGGTTGCCAGCGGGGATGATGAGAGTGCGTTCGTCGGGAGAGAAAAGCACCGGCGGCAGCCCACGCCCCCCGGCTTCGAGCTTGAACGCGGAGACGGGGTTGAAGTTCTCGTCGATGATCGTGTAGCGCCCGTCATATTCAGGGTTCGTGTCCGAACCCGGGAATGGCGCGCGCGCGAAAAGCAGGTAGTGCGGCGCCGCCGCTACGAACGCCAAATCTGCCAGGGACCACGAGACGGCTCTACTGGAGTTACGGTCGAAGAGCCATGCCGTTTTCGCCGCACGCATGACGATGAACCGGTTGTCATCGCTCACGTTCGCGATGTAGCAACAGTCGGCCGGGCTATCTCCGCCGGCGAGGATCGCCGCGTCGGATAGGCGCCAGCCTTCGACGGCGCCGGTATTGGTGTCCATGAAGAAGACGCCGTGCTTCGCGTCGATCGCCTCACCGGGCGCGTACGAGAGCCGGACAAAGGCGCCGGGTGCGGAGTGCAGGGGGAATTGGCCACTGGCAGGCGAAGGAGTTAAGGCCGGAGCCGCCGTCTCGCTGGCTGCCGGGAGCGGCGGCGCAGTCACCGGCTTCGGCTTCGAGCCGCTGGAGCAGGCCGCGAGAAACACGCCCAGAACAACGGCCGCGGTCAGCGCCAGCGTTCGCACGACTCCGCCTCCTCTGTTCTCGACGGCATCCCGCTGGGGCCGCAGTTCCTCCCGGATCGTCCCTGTCGAAGGGGTATTTCTGCTGCTTCCAACGCACCAGGACGCCCGCAAGTTCCCTCGAAAGCTAGCGCTCTGGCTGCCAGGCGCTCGCGGCCTCAGCGCATCTCACGCGCGGGCCGTGAGTTCGAGGCTATTCCAGGGATTCGTCTGACGGTTCATCTGTGCCGGCGTCGCGGTCGAGGATGAGCGTGACTCCCAATTCGACGGCCCGTGCAGTCGCCCCTTGCGTCGCGCGCTGGCCCCCGGCGAACGCCAGCACTTCGAGGCCGGCCTTGCGCAGGATGGCAGCCCGCTCGGCAGCCCGCTCAACGTCCCGCCGGTCAACTCGCTTCGAGACTTCAAACGCAACCAGCACATCACGCCCGGTCGATTTATCGCGTCCGGCGAACAGGTGGTCGAGCGCCGCCACCTGCTCATGCTCTGGTTGACTGATCACCCCGGCGTCCAGCGCTTCGTCGAAGGCTTCGATTTCCACGGGGGCTGTGGCGACCGGTCGGCGAACAAACCTGCCCAGTCTTTCTCTCGCGTGGAATCTGTGCTCGAAGTCAGAGTCCAGGAGCAGCTCCACGTTCCGATCCAGGCTCGCCAGGACGCGGTCCAATTCATTCAAAGGTCCGCGGGAGCCCTCGGCGATCAGATCCTCGACATCAGCCACGGTGATAGCCACGCTGTGATTGTAGCAGGCTCGCGATCACTCTCGCGTGGGTCCAGGAGGTTGCGGGAGCCTTTCCTCCCGGCTCCTCAGCGCACCTCGCCTGCCTCGGCGCGGATGGATTCCAGGGTGGGACGGCGGAGGCGGTCCGCCGGGTCGTCCCAGCCCTTGAAATGGGGCTGGCGCTTCTCGGCGAAGGCGGCGCGCGATTCCATCAGGTCGGACCTCGCGCCGTGGTCCTTCAGCCGTTCGGCCAGGCGCTCAAGCTCCGGCGAGACGGCGGGGCGCATCGCGCGCATCATCGCCAGGGTGTTTTCGCGGCTTGCTGGCGGCAGCGTGAGGAGGTGGTTTGCCATCGCGAGTGAAGCCGGAAGCAGGTCATCCGGGTCGACCACGCGGTTGAGAAAGCCGAGCTCATAGAGACGTTCCGCATCGAACCGGAAGGCGAACGCCATCTCCGTCGCTACGGCGTGGGGGATGGCCGCGACGTGCCCGTGCTGGTAGCCACCCAGGAGCCACCGCTTCGCTTCCGACATCTCGAAGATAGCGCCGCGCACCGCCACCCGGAGGTCGCACTTCTCAACGAGTTGAAAGCCGCCACCCATCGCGTACCCGTTGATCGCGCAGATCACGGGCTTGTCCAGCGCCCCCCGGCTGAACGGGTCACCCCGGACGGAGGGGTCGAGTCCCGGCGCACCCCTTCCCAGGGACTCCTTCATGTCTTCGCCGGCACAAAACGCCCGCCCGGTGCCGGTGAAGATTGCCACCTCCAGGTCGTCGCGGCCTGCGAACTCGTTCCAGGCGACGGCGAGGGCCGCACGCAGCTCGTTGCCGAGGGCGTTCAGACGTTCCGGGCGGTTCATCCGGATCACCTGGACGGCGCCGTGGGTTTCGGTTTCGACGATCGGCATGGGGGTCTCCTGCGATGGATAGGCGGTTGGCAGATGGTACACCGTGTAAACTCAGCAGCGTCCGACGCGGGTGCGCGGGCGTGACTTCAACGAGAGGTGGCCGCGGATGGCAGCCCGGAACGAACAGCGCATCGGCCGTCCCGCGCTTGAAGGCATCCGCATCCTCGATTTCACCCGCGCCCAGCAGGGCCCCTTCGCGACGATGCTGCTCGCGGACATGGGGGCGGAGGTGCTGAAGGTCGAACCGCCAGGCGGCGAGCAGGGCCGCGCCAACGGCCTCGGCCCGGACGGCTTCTCTTTCTACTTCGAAGGCCACAACCGCGGCAAGAAGAGCATCACCCTGGACTTGCGCAACCCGCGCGCGATTGAGGTCGTGCGCCGCATCGTGCCCACGGTCGATATCGTCGTGGAGAACTTCCGTCCGGGTGCGATGGAGCGTATGGGCCTCGGCTACAACGACCTGAAACGGCTGCGCGAGGACATCATCTTGGCTTCGGCCTCGGCCTGGGGGCGAAGCGGGCCGTGGGCGGAGCGTGGCGGCTACGACCACGTCGCCCAGGCGCTGAGTGGCGTGATGTACGAACAGGGCGAAGGCCCCGGCGGCCAGCCGCAGGCCCTCATCGGCGGGTTCGCCGACCAAATCGGCGCGATGCTCCTCGCCTTCGGCATCTCGACCGCGCTCGTCGTCCGCGAACGGGACGGCATCGGCCAGCACATCGATGGCTCGCTCATCGGCGGCATGGTGGCGATGCAGTCCAAGCAGATCATGGAGTTCCTTCGCACCGGAAAGCAGAGCGGCTTCGAACGCCGCCGCGCAGCCACCTACACGAACTACGAGTGTGCGGACGGCAAACACCTCGCAATCGCGGCCATGGACCAGACGTTCTGGGAGCGCATGTGCGACGGCATCGGCGAGAGCTGGCTGAAGACTGACGAGCGTTTCGCGACCACCTGGGGCCGGGCGAGGAACAAGGACCTGCTCGTTGCCGAACTGGACCGCATCTTCCGCAGCCGCACCCTGGCTGAATGGCTCGCCCGGCTGGAGGGAGTCGATTTCCCGTACGCGCCGGTCTTGGACTACGCCGGGATGGCCGCGCATCCGCAGTACTGGGCGAACGGCTACCTCGTCGAAATCGACACGCCCCACCTTGGGCCGATGCGCGTCCCGGGCGCCCCCATCCACATGAGCGCGACACCGCCGCGCGTCGAAAGCGCGGGCCCGCAGCTCGGGCAGCATACCGAGGAGATCCTGCTTTCGATTGGCTATAACTGGGATGAGATCGTGGCGCTGAACGAATGTGGCGCTACTCGGATGGCGTGAGGGAACCGCCTCACGCCCAGTTCAGCAAGAACACCAGCCGCCCACGCATCTCCTCCGCCGAGACGCTGGCCGCAAGGTTCTGGAGTGCCCGCAACTGCACCCCGACCGGCGCCCGCTGGTCCGTCAGGACAATGATTCCGGCGTGGATGCGCCCCTCGGCACTCCAAAACTTGTCCAACCGCCCGTAGTCGCCAGCGTTGCACGTGTAGACCACGAGCCCGGCTTCAGTTGCGAACTCCAACTGCTCCGTGTCCGGACGGCGGCGCCGTCCCGCCTCCTTGGTGGTGAGGCACTGAAAGCCAGCCCGGCGGGCGGCGCCAACAACCGCGTGGTGCCCGCTATCCTCGTCGAAGTAGACGCCAAACACTCAGTCGGGCAGTTCGAAGAGGTGGGCACTCTCGCTCGTAACGCCGTTGGGAAACTTCTTCCGCTCGCGCTCCTCCCACTGGACATCGGCCTCTATTTCCGCTTCCACTTTTGCCCGGTTAGCGAAGTAGTACGCCAGTGCCGCGTGGAACAGGCTGACGTCGAGGTCCGGGTTTCCGGCTGCCATGTCCTCAACGCTCATCCCCGCCATGTGGTGCATGGCAACGTTGTGGACCGTGATACCGGTACCGCGCAGGCACGGCCGCCCCGAACGGTAGCCCGGTTCCACAACGAGCAGCGATCCTATGTCTACAACCGTCGCGGGTGCTGTCATGCTGATCATTGTAGCAGCGCGGGCGGGGTGCGCCTCAGGCCCAGTTCAGCAAGAACTCCAACCTGCCACGCATCTCCTCCGCCGAGACGCTGGCCGCAAGCTTCTGAAGTGCCCTGAGCTGCACGCCGACCGGCGCCCGCTGGGCGGTGAGGACGATGATACCGGCATGGATGCGCCCTTCGGCCCGCCACTGGTTGTCCAGCCGCACAAAGTGACCCACATTCGCACTGAATAGGACAATCGACTCGGTTGCCGCGAACCCCAACTGATCCTCGTCCGAATGACCTCGCATCCGCTTCTCGGCGGTGGTCCAGCACGTCATACCGGCCCGCCGGACGGCAGCTACCAACCCATGGTGGCCGCTGTCCTCATCAAAGTAGATAACGATCACCAGTCCGGCAGTTCAAGGAGGTGGGCGTTCTCGCTGGTAACCCCGTTTGGGAACTTCTTCCGCTCGCGCTCCTCCCACTGGACCATCTTCTCGATGCGGGCATCCACCAGTGCGCGGTTCGCCAGGTAATACGCAATCCCGGCGTGGAATAGCGCAGGGCTAAGATCCGGATTCCCGGCAGCCATCTCTTCGGCAGTGATGCCGGTCTGGTAGCGCATAGCGACGTTCTCGATGGTGATGCGGGTGCCCTTGAGGCACAGGTCGCCTCCCACCACGCCGGGCGTCCTTTCGAGCAGCGATCCTATGTCTACAACCGTCGCGGGTGCTGTCATGCTGATCATTGTAACAGCGCGGGCGGCACCCGGTGGCTCGCTACGCCGGCACTTCGCCGATGACGTTCGCCGCCCGCAGTTCGTCGATGGCCGTGGCGTCCAGGCCCATGGCGGAGAGTACCTCCACGTTGTGCTGGCCGAGGGTGGGCGCCGGGCCGGTGGGCGCCGGGCGTTCACCGGCCGTTGAAATCGGCAGGCCGGGATAGAGGTGCGTGCCCACAACCTCGCGCTCCTCAAGCTGCCAGAACCCGGACGATGCCATCGGCTCGTTGAATAGCACCTCCGCCTCGGTGGCGACCGCAGCCGCGGGCACACCGGCGGTAAGGCAGATGTACACCACTTCCTCGCGGCTGCGCGAAGCCGTCCAGGCGCCCACCGCGGCCATCGGGTCTTCGCCACGGAGGCCACAGTGGCTCGCGAGCGCCGTCCAGTCCTCCATATCCTCCGCGTCGATGGCGACCCACTCGTCCTCGCCGGCGCACCGAAAGACGCCCGACAGCACGTGCCCGGCGCGCTGATTCCCGCGGCGCGGCGGGACAACGCCCGTCTGCTGGTATTCGATCAGGCCCTCGCTCACCAACGGCAGGAAGCCTTCGAGCTGGGCGCACTCAACAAGCCGCCCACGGCCGTCGTGCTCGCGCGCGGCGAGGGCCGCTAAGACCGCGACGGTGCCGTTCAGCCCGCTGATGGGGTCGCCGAAAGCGTTGCTCATCATCATCGGCGGCCCACCGGCGTAGCCCATGAGCGAACTCAGGCCAGACATGCCTTCGATCGTGTTGCCGAAGGCGAGGTAGTTCGCTTCGGGGCCGGTGGAGCCGAAGCCCGGCTGGCGGACCATCACCAGGCCGGGGTTCCCGGGACTGAGCGCCTCGAAGGTCAGTCCGAGCTTCTCCAGCACCCCTGCCCCAAAGTTCTCCACGACCACGTCGGCGGTGGAAATAAGCCTGCGCGCGAGTTCGGTCCCGCCGGGGGTTGCCAGGTTCAGCGTAATCCCACGCTTCCCCCGGTTGGCGCTGTTGAAGACGTGGCTGCGTTCGAACAGGCGGAGGCCGGGGTCATCGCCGGGCGGCCGGGAGCCGCGCCACCAGTCGAAGTGCGCATGGCTCTCCACCTTGATGACGTCCGCGCCGAAGCTGGCGAGCATCATCCCCACGAGCGGGCCAGCCCAGCCCATGGAGAGATCCACGACGCGCAACCGGCCTGCGCGCCAGGGAGTCTCCCCGTCCCGGACGCGCTCGCCATGGTCCGCCACGGCGTTTACGCGCGCCGGGGGGCCGGGTACCTGGTAGCGCCGCCCGGAGGGTGTGACAACTTCCCGCCAGGACCGCCGCGCACCGAGCTGTGGCGAGGCGAGCACCTCTTCCATGTCCGGATGGGCGGAAATGGGGATGCGGCTCGCCTGGAGTTCGTGATACGCCTGCCAGCGGCCCTTCGGGGCGAGCCACCGCATGAGGCAGTCGTCCAGGCTGGCGACGTTGGCGATGCGTTCCGCCAGTGAGGCGAAGCGCGGGTCGGATGCGAGCTCCGGCTGTCCCATCACCTGGCAGAGGGTGAGCCACTGGCCGTGCAAGGCCGCGTGCAGGCCGACATGGCCGTCCTTCACGGGCAATGTCACCAGCGTCGGCTGTGTACGCGCGAACCGCCGGCCCGCCCTCCCGCGGAGCGCTCCCAGGTATTGGAAGGCAACGGGGTCGTAAATGAGGGTGGCCACGATGGCTTCCACCACCGGTACGTCCGTCAGGCCGGTTGCGGGCATCCCCGGCGCGAGGGCGGCGATGGCCGCGTAGAGCCCGGCGGTGAACTCCCCCTGGGAGCCGGGAGGCCCGAGCGGCTCGCGGTCCGGTTCGCCGACCGCGGCCAGCCAGCCACCGGCGGCGTGGAGGACGAGGCTGCTGGCCGGGCGTTCACTCGCCTCGCCCGCCAGTCCCCAGGGAGTGATCCAGACCACTCGGCGGTCCCGGGCGAGGGCGGCCAGCATCTCGCGGTTGGCGGCTGTCACGGGGGCGTCGGTGATCAGGATGGCGCCGGCGCCAGCAGGGAAGCCGGGGGTTGGGTCGAATCTCGCACCCTCGGCAAGAAATGCGCCGACGCCTTCGGGGTCGAGCGCCGAAAGGTGGTCAACGTCCGCCCCGAACTGGCGCAAAAGCCAGCCTGTGTACGCTGCCGCGACGCCGTAGGAGGCGACAGAAACGTGGAGCCCGGCGAGAAGGTCCATTGGCGGATCATCATACGGAACCGGCGCGCCCCCGCGTACCCCATGCGCAGCCAGCACGGGCGACAGCGGGGTCGGCGTCTCGCCCGCGGCGTTCGCTCGTGGACCCGTCAACGGATCACTCCCCCTCCCCCGTCGCAACGGGTCTTGCCTCGAATCGGGCGGCTGCCTCATGAGTCGCGTGTCTGCCTCAAACGTCACGTGCCGAGCATCTGATTCAAGTACGGCCAGTAGGGGGTGCCGCTGACTACGCGCTCCATCGTGTCTTCATCGAGACCGTCCTTCAGAACGGGGAGCAAGACCTCGAAGCGCCGCAACTTTTCGAGATAGCACTTCCGGTAGTAGGAAAAGCGCCATCGCTCGCGGTTCATCATCACCTGAATGAACAGAAGGGTTGTGAGCCTCATCTTCGTCCGGGGGATGCAGATTGCCACATCGTCCTTCGTCGCGAAATCGTAAGGGTGGTACTTCGTGGTCAAGGTGTTCATGCCATTGAAGGCAATGGTGAGGAGATGGCTATGTGTCGCTGGCACCGAGAAGTACCCTGCGATTCCGTTGTTCGAGTCGCCGCATGACACGACTGGCGTATCTCCCGCCGTAAGCCTGTTCAGTTCGTGGTAGTCGCCCGGTCGCAGGTCGAACAGGGTATCGCGAGCCCGACCCGCCGGAGCCGGGGCGTCCAGTGCGTTCGTGGAGACTTCCGGGAGATAGTCGGCATCGCGGCAAGCACAGGGAACTCGGCGTCCTTGGGCGCTGAGTCGGGGAGCGTGAGGTTCCTAATCCGCTCCGCGTTTGCCTGCCGTGACCAACTGAACCGCCACCTGAGCGCCTCGTTGATGCAAGCCGCGTAGTAGGCCAGTTGCCCCGAAGTCATGGCGGTCCGCGGCACCAGCACGATCAGCCCGCTCCCCCCGTTGCCGCGTGCAACGAACGGCGGAAGGTGCACGGTCGCCTCGCAGAATGCGGACACCACCAGCGAGGGTGCTCGAAATACCCGGTCGCGGCTCTCGGGTTTCACAAACCCGAGCACACCGTTGTTAGTAAGACCGTTGGTGATGAAAGCGACCTCACCCGGTTCGTAGTCCGCGAACGCGCGGGAGCGCGCGTTGCGTACCTCAAACAGCGCCTCGATCGTCTTCATGAGAACTCTCCGGCTCTGGCCTCTTGCCCGAAGCGGATCAGGAACGCAGCGGTTTCCCGCGCCATCACGTCCACGGCGGCTTCTAGTTCAGCCTGCGTCGGCGGGGTGCTGTCGAGGTACGCCTCCGGCAGCAGTTCCAGCAGCGGGTCGTTGAAGTCGATCGGCGCGGTCTTGCAGAGCATCGGCTCGTTCACCGCGACGGTATCGGGGTTCGCGATGAACGAACGAAGCAAGGGAAGCACTCGCGGGATATCGTCGGGGGCGGTACGTGGTGGCACCAAATCCGCGGCGGCGATCCGCTTTGACTTGACCTTGATGTGGCCGTCCTCGTCGATTCGCGCCCAGAACACGGGCTGCTCTTTCGGGTGCGGGAACCCCTTTCGCACGATGATCCCGATCACCTGCTTCAGTGCCGCCGGGTAGAACAACTCGTCTGGGAAACTCACCACGGCGAGGAGCGTATGGTGTGCGAGCAGTTCCGTGGTACGCCAAACACGGTCTTCGTGGGCCCCGAACATGCAGTCCATCGGAAGCAGGCTGAACAGGATGCCCCCGTCCGCCATCAGCGTAAGGGCTCGGGACACAAACCGACGCTCCTGATCGACCTCCCCTTTTAGTGCGAAGGGCGGGTTCATCAGGACTCGCGTGATCGGTTCCGTACCTGGCCTCGCCGGGTCTTTGTCAAAGACGGCAGATGAGGCCCCGTCCACTGTCTGCGGGCGCAGGTTCGTGGTAAAGCAGTTGCCCTCGACGATGTTGTGTTTCCCGTCACCCCTGAAGATCATGTTCACGATGGCGAGCACAGCGACGTAGGACTCCTGCTCAATGCCGAAGAGGTTGTGCTGCTTGAAGCGCTCAACCTGCCGTTTCGTAGATGTCCGGCGGATGTGATCGAACGCCGCCACGAGAAATCCGCCGGTGCCGCAGGCAGGGTCAAGGACAAGGTCTGCCGGCGAAAGGCCGGTCGCCTCGACCGCGAAGCGAGTGATGTGGCGCGGGGTCAGCACGATCCCGATCTCCTTCGCACCGTTGCCGTACTTCAGGAAGACTTCGTAGAACTGCCCGAGCACGTCAGTGCTGGAGTTCATGGCCGAGCGAATATTCAGGTTCAGAAGCTCCTGAATCGTGTGTACCAGAGCCGCCCGGAACTTCACGTGGTTCGTCGTGTTGGTGGGCGGCAGGATTTCCACGAACCGGGCGAAATCGGGCTTCCCATTCTCACGCAAGATCGCGCTGCTGCGGGCATTGATTTCTCCGATCAGGACAGGGAGCATCGTGTCGAGGTTCGGCGGCTCGTTGACGACCGAGAGGAGCAACGCCGCCATCGTCTTTGCGCGATCGTTCTTGTTGATCCCGCCGACGTGAAGAATCCCGTTGATCCGCTCAGCGGCCTGAAGAAACAGCCACTGGGGGGGCGCGAACTCGTGAATGTCAGACTCGCCGCTGTCGATGAGGGCGCGCACATCATCGGGAGCCAAGAGGCCGGTTGCCTCTTGACCGTTGATCGTCACCACGCGCCACTTGCCCTTGGTGCGGATCATCGTGCGGGCGATGTACCCCGCCTCTTCGTCCCCGGCGATCCCAGTTGCGAGCAGCGCTTCGACGCTCCCCTTCAGATCGTTGATCGGCTTCGAGTAGAGGTTGACTGCCTCATCGACAGCCGCGGCGAGTTGCCTCCGCTCCGCCTTTGCCTCGATGATCCAGAGGTAGCGCTCCGTGAGCTTGACGATGTTCTCCGGGCGGAGGAGCCCGAGCGCTGCCTTGATCTCCGGGTGACTGAAACACTGGTTCTGCGTCCACACCTGCCCACCAGTCCCGAGGCTGGGATTGCGGACGCGCCACTGCAACTCTCGGAGTTGCCGCCGAATGTAGTCGTAGGCTTCGACTTCGGATTTGGCTGACCGCGGCATCTACTTCTCCTGCCTCGGCTTGTCCCAATAGGCGCTCTTGCACTTGGGGCAGATGGTGGGGCGGTCCTTCGCTCGCGGCACCCACACATGCCCGCACCGGGCGCACTCGTACTGCGTGACCGTAATACGTCGCGTCGGCATACCTGTAAGGTAACACCTAGTAGGTTGACAGTGCAATCGCTTACGTGTAGCGTGGTACCTATACCGTAAGCACCGAAGGGGACTGGCATGACCAGCGGCGGCTCGAAGGCCGCGTAACCGGCCAGCCCGTCCCCGTCTTCCCACAGCATCGTGTTGCCGTCGGCACCGGCGCGGTAGAACTGCCAGACAACGTCGCCGGGGTGGAGGTAGGCGAGGCCCGGGGCGCGCGCGATCGTGGCCGCCCGCGCGAAGCCCACAAGGAGTGGGAGGTCGGCGGCACCCGTGTAGGGCCGCGAAGCGAATCGGCTCACCGGGGGTAACTCCTGTCGTGGCGGCGGCCACCGGCCCGTCCTCATCCGCTCGTCGCCCGATCCCTAGGGGACGCCCAGCCGCTCGTTGAGCTTGCCACAATCCGTGCGTTGTCGTTTCGGCCTGCCACCCTGCGTCGAGCGTTGGGGACGACATCCCTGCCAACACGAGGCGTCAAAGACGGCCGCCTCCGGCGCGTGCCTCCACTTCCGGCAACTTGTTCGCTACCCCTTGCTCTCCGCCCTTTGCGCTGGGCTCTCTGCTCTCCGCTCTTTGCTCTTTGCTCTCTGCCCTCTGCTCTCTGCCCTCCGGGCCGTGCGATGATGCCCAGGTGAGCCGCAAGCAGAGAGGGGGAGGATACGCCGGCTGGCCGCGCTGGTGGGCAACCCGCCGCTTCCGGGAGTGGATCCAGCTGGCACTGCTCTTCCCCACGATCTGGCTGGGCTACAGCCTGGAAGTGCGCGGGCGTCACCATGCGGCGCAGGTGGAACAGCCCTGCCTCGTGATCAGCAACCACACGATCCACCTCGATTGGAGCATGGTGCTGCGTGCCCTGCCGCGGCGCTTCCGCCTGCGCACGGCCGTCGCGGCGGCGGCGGACGACATCTTCGGCAACTGGGCGCGGGCGTTCACCGGGAGGTTGTTCGGGAACGCCTTCCCCTTCGACCGCGAAGGCGGCGGTGTCCGCGCCAGCCTGGAGCATGTGAACGGGTTGCTGCTGGAGGGCTGGAACGTGCTCATCTTCCCCGAGGGGCAGCGCAGCGAGGATGGCGAGCAGATGCCGTTCAAGAGCGGGATCGGCTGGCTGGCCGTGCGCTCGGGGCGGCCGGTGCTGCCAATACGGGTGGACCTGCTGCGGCGAGGGCTCTACGAAGGCCGCTGGACGCCGCTCCCCCGTGGCCGCGTACGGGTGACAATCGGCGCGCCGGTGCTGGTGCCCCCCGAGGCGAGCTACAAGGAAGCGGTCGCCTTGCTCGAGCTGGCCGTGCTCGAAGCATAGCTAACCACCAGGACACCAGGGTTCTTTGAACCACCGAGGCACTGAGGTTCTCTCGGTGCCTCGGTGGTTCGGTTACCCGTTCTCATACGCCTCCGCGCGCTCAACGGCAGTCAGCAGCGCCGCCGCCAGGTTCCTCGCCGAATCGATGGAAAGTTCCACCGCGATCCGCGCGTCCAGGCCGGCCGCTTCGTTGACGAAGTCGACGTTGACCGCGTGTTCCAGGTCCACGTGGAAGGGGTGGTCGTAGCTCACGTGGACCTGGGAGAGCGGGAACCAACCGTGCTTTCCGCGCCCGCTGCCGAATGGGACTGCGGCGTGCTCAACGATGTTCGTACACATGATTCAAGCTCCGCCAAGGTGCTTTTCGAGGAAGGCGAAGACCTTCTTCCAGCCGTCCACCGCCTGCTCGGCGCGGTAGGCGGCGGGGCGGTCGTGGTAGAAGAAGCCGTGGGCCGCGCCGGGGTACATGTGGAACTCGTACTCCTTGCCGGTCTCCTTCAGCGTCTCCTCGTGGATGGCGACCTGGGCTGGCGTCGGCGCGCGGTCGTCTTCGCCGAAGAGCCCAAGGAGCGGGCAGGTCAGGTCCTTCGTGTACTCCACCGGCGAGACCGGCCTCTTCTCCGTCAGGTCGCTTTCCTGCATGACCACGCCGCCGCCCCAGAGGTCGAGGACGGCATCGAAGCCAGGGTTGCAGCAGGCCGCGAGGTAGGCGTGGCGGCCACCGGAACAGGTGCCCCAAACGGCGACCTTCCCGTTCGAGACCGGCAGCGAGCGGACGTAGTCGCGCGCTCCGGCCGCATCAGCCACGACCTGGGCGTCAGGCACGCCACCGGCCGCGCGCACGCTGGCGGCGACGTCATCGGGCGAACCGTGGCCAACGCGGCAGTAGAGGTCCGGCGCGATGGCAAGGTAGCCGTTGTGGGCGAACTTGCGCGTCGCCTCCAGGTACCAGTCGTCCCAGCCGGGCATATGGTGGAGGAGGACAACAGCGGGAAACGGCCCCGGCCCCGCTGGCCGCGCGAAATAGGCGTGGACCAGGTCTCCGTTAGCGCCGGGGATGGTGATAATCTCGGCAATCATGCCCAACTGGCTATCGGTCGTGTACATGGGGACAAACTCCGCCGGTGGTGATGGCGCGCAGTATAACGAAGCTGGCGCGGGGTTCGAACCACCGAGACACCGAGGATTTTGAGAGTCTGTCCACGGCGAACCTTGTGCGCGGCAGGAAGGCGACCGGACGAGATGTAACTTGAGGCGCGTGGAGAACACGGAGCTTCGGGGGCGAAATCCTCTCTGTGGCCTCCCCGAAACTCGATCGCGCCGCCGCCCCCGGGGAGACGCTCCGGCGCGGCCTTCACCCGGGATCTCTCCTCAAGTCTCTCTGTGTCTCGGTGGTTCGAGTCCGTCCCTACTGGAAGAGGGCCCCCACACTCTGGCCGCTGTGGATACGGCCGATGGCGTCGCCGAACTGGGCGGCCATGGGGATGACCGTCATGTTTGGCAGCCGCTTTTCCGGCCCGATGGGCAGCGTATCCGTGACCACGATCTCCCGCACGTTCACCGACTTCAGCCGCTCGATGGCCGGGCCGCTGAGGACCGGGTGGTAGCCCGAGACGATGACCTCACCGCAGCCGTTCGCGCGGAGGGCGTTGACCGCCGCGACGATCGTGCCAGCAGTGTCGATTTCGTCGTCCAGGATGAGGACGTTCTTGCCTTCGACTTCGCCGATGACGTTCATCGCTTCGGTGCGGCCCGTGTTGCCGATCCGGCGCTTATCAATGATCGCGAGCGAGGTGCCGAGGCGGACGGCCATGTCCCGCGCGCGCTTTTCGTCGCCAACGTCGGTCGCGACGACGGTGTAGTTCTCCAGGCGTTCGCTCTTGAAGTGGGCACTTACGGGGTAGAGGGCGTTCAGCTCATCCAGGGGGATGTTGAAGAAACCCTGGATCTGGCCAGCGTGGAGGTTGGTGGTGAGGATCCGGTCCGCGCCGGCGGTCTCCAGCATGTTGGCAATGAGGCGCGCGGTGATGGGCACGCGGGGCTGGTCCTTCTTGTCGCTGCGGCCGTAGGCGTAGTAGGGGATGACGGCAGTGATCCGCCCGGCGGAAGCTCGTTTGGCGGCATCGATCATGACCAGCAGTTCCATGATCGACGTGTTGACGGGGGTGCTGAACGGCTGCACCAGGTAGACATCGCGCATGCGGATGTTTTCCTGGTACTGGACGAAGATGTTTTCGTTTGAGAATTCGAAGACATCCACCTTGCCGAGCTGGCGGCCGAGGCGGTTGCAGATGGCGTTGGCGAGTTCCGGGTGGGCCCGGCCCGAAAAGACGGCGAGGTCGGTATACACGTGGCGAGCTCCCGGTGATGCGCTGAAGGGTGGGGGCACGCGGGGTGCGGGCCCCGGCAGCGCGAAGATAGCACGCGCCGCGGCGAGGGGCACGCGGGACTCGGGACTCGGGACTCGGGACTCGGGACTCGGGACTCGGGACTAGACGTGTTAGCAATCAAAGCAGGCTTTCAAGTCCAGGGAGGCGATTTAGGTGGAGAGGCCCTCCGCTTTAATTGCTAAGCCAGGGCGGCGGGCGGCGCGCGAACGTCCCGCCCGCTCGGCTCAGGGGCGATTCCAGCAAACTGCAATCCGCACCTGAGCAATTCCAATGAGAAGGCCAACCGCTGGAATTGCACACTCTGCTCATCGAATTGCAGCAAACTACAACCTCGGGGTTAGCAATTCCAGTAAATAGGCCCTACACTGGAATCGATGGACGCGGCTGACTTCTCCGAGGACGCCCCCGGGACGCTGATATCGCTGCCGGAAGGGGCGCCAGCCTTCGTGCCAAACCGCCTGCCGCCGCCGCTGCATCTCTCGCCCGCGCTCCTGCCGGACGTCGAAGCGGCACGGGGGGCGGTCAGCGAACTCGTCGGCCAGGCGAGGCTGGTAGCCAACCTCGAACTCGTGGCCCGCGCCCTCGCCCGGCGCGAGGCCGTGCTCAGCAGCCGCCTCGAAGGTACCAACACGGAAATCGTGGAAGTGCTCCTTCAGCAAGCCGATACGGCGCCCGTCGAAGAAGACACCGACCTTCACGAGGTCCTGAACTACACGGAAACGATCTCACTCGCTCGCGCGTGGATGGACGAAGGCCGCCGCCTTGGGCCGCCGCTGATCAAGGACCTTCACAGCCGCCTGCTTTCGGGCGTACGAGGCCGGGACAAACGCCCCGGCGAGTACCGGCTGAAGAACGTCTACATCGGCGACCGGGCCCGCGGGTTCAAGGGTGCCCGCTTCGTTCCCCCGCCGTACGAGCACGTGCCGCTGCTCATGGATGACCTTGTGGCGTTTACAGCCGGCAGCCCGGCGTATGGGCCGATGATCGACTCGGCGCTCGCCCACTACCAATTCGAAACGATCCACCCTTTCGAAGACGGCAACGGCCGGCTCGGCCGGCTGCTCGTGCCACTTCAGCTTGTGGAACGCGGCGTTCTGGACCGCCCACTGATCTACCTCGGCCCATTTCTCGATGCCCACGAGGCAGAATACCGGGATGGCTTGCTCCAGGTGAGCCGCAGCGGATCCTGGGAGGCCTGGCTCCGCTTCTTCCTGGAAGCGCTGCGGGCAACGGCGACGGATGCCCTTCAGCGCGTCCAGAGCATCATGGAACTGCAGCTTCGCTATCGAGAGCTTCTGCGCCTGCGGGCATCGTCGAAGTTCGCTTTTCCGGCGCTGGACCTGGTCTTCGATTCTGTCTTCGTATCAGCCGGACAGCTTGCCACAACATTCTCGACCACCCCAACCACCGCCCGCGCCATCATCGACAGCTTCGTCGATCTGGGAATCCTCAAACCATACGGCCGCGTGGCGCATCGCCACCGCTGGGTTTGCCACGAACTTCTCGAACGCGTCTACCAGTAGGGCATCGTAGAACCCTGTCAGATCCCCGCCCCCCACCTGCCGTGCCCACGAACCATGCTTCGCCCCCCAGGAAGGTGTACTCACCCTCTTTACAGCGCCGTATACTCCGCCCCGACCCGGATCACCGGGCTGACTGAAGGAGGTCATGCATGACAACGAAGGCCAGGATCAGGCTCGCCGTGATGGCGCTGCTCTCAATCGCGGTCGTCATCCCCGTCGTCGCCTACGGCCGCGGCGCCGCTCAGCCGCGCAACGAACGGCAGGTGGACGCGCTCGTCGCCCTCGGCACCGGCTTCACCTTCCAGGGCCGGCTCACCGACGCCGGCTCGCCCGCCAACGGCGTCTACGACTTCAACTTCTACCTCTACGACGCGCTCGCGGGCGGCGCACAGGTCGGCCCCGTCCAAACGCTCGGTGATGTCACCGTCACCGCTGGGCTCTTCACCGTGACGCTGAACTTCGGAGACGTGTTCCACGGCTCGGAGTACTTCCTCGAAATCCAGGTGCGGCCGGGCGCAAGCTCCGGCACGTACACCATCCTCACCCCGCGCGAGGCGATCAGCGCCGTGCCCAACGCCTCCTTCGCCCGCGAGGCTGCCTCGGCGACGGGGCTCCAGGGCGTGGATGTCTCAGTGAACGCGCCGGCCGCCGGAGACGTGCTCAAATTCGACGGCGTCCGCTGGGCCCCGGCCGCGGCCGGCGGCGGCGGCCTCTCGCTCCCCTTCGCAGCCACCCAGAGCCTGGCGGGCACGCTCTTCAAAGTCACCAACACCAACACCGGCGCCACCGCCTCGGCGATCGTCGCCGAATCCGGTTCGACGGGCTTCGCCGCCGCCGCCCTGACCGGGCGGATTACCTCAACGTCGCCGGGTGGCTTTTCCGCCGCCGTCCGGGGAGAAAACCTTGGCACGGGAGGAAACGGGATCGGCGTCTACGGGTCGCAGGAAGGCACCGGCTGGGGAGTGTATGGAGAAGCGCCCGGCGGACGAGGTGTCTACGGCGCCAGCACCACCGGCACCGGCGTCCATGGCTCAAGCACTTCCGGCAACGGCGGTTACTTCACTTCAACCAGCGGCGACGCCCTCGAAGTCGCCGGCCCGATCAGGGTCAGCGGCGCCAAACCGGCCGCCTTCGAATGGCTCGCGACCGGCGGTAACATCGCCGGCTCCGATACGGTCATCACCAACCCTGCCACCGACGGCAACGCAAACGCCATCCTCATCGTGACGCCACTCCTCGGTGTGGCGAACCCACACCCGATTGCGGTCTACTGGGACCTCAGCAAGTGGAGGATCAGGAACACAGACGGGGCGGCGATGGTCTCCGGCTCCAGGTACAACATCCTGGTGATCAACCAATGAACCACCTCCAGCCAGTCCTCGAAGGAGGCGCGCGATGCACCTGAAACGCATCCGCGTGCCAGCCGTCCTCCTCGGCGCCTCGGCGATCGCCGCCATCACCACCGTCTGGGCCCAGTCCGGCGGCGCCTACGACGCTTCGTTCAACACCTTCGATGCTGCCGGCCAAATCATGAGTGGTGGCAGCTACGTCCTTCAAACCGGGGCCGGGCAACCGATCGCCGGCACATCCAGCGGCAGCGGCTACTCGCTCGATGTTGGCGTCCTCGCCGGCGGCTCGGGCGCCGCCGCCGCGCCGGGCAGTTCGCCAACGGCCTCCCCGTCGCCGGGCGCCACAGTTGGTCCATTCAAGCGTTTTGGCCCTTCGCTGGCGAAGGACGGGTTGTATTAGGGCCGAATCCAGTTCGTCACAGTCCTCCCCTTCTCCCGCCGCGGAGGGAGAAGGGGTTGGGGGATGAGGGCGCAGGCCGGCTGGTCACCGCGTCGGCAGAAGCAGAATCCCTAACCGGGGGATGAGGGCGCGCCGCCGGAAGCCGGTGGCTGATGGCCCGTCGGCCGGCGGCCCTCCCCGCTCACGCCACTTCGAACATGAACTCCACTTCCACCGGCACACCCAGCGGAAGCTCGGCCACGCCTACGGCGGCGCGGGCGTGCCGTCCGGCATCGCCAAATACGTCCAGCATCACCTGCGAGGCGCCGTCGATCACCTGCGGCTGATCCGTGAACCCTTCGGCGCTGGCGACGAAGCCGCCAAGCCGCACGACCTTCACAACCCGATCGAGGCTACCAAGGTAGTCAGAAACGATGCCGAGGGCGTTGATTGCGCATTCCCGCGCAAGCGCCCGGCCCTGTTCAACACTCATTCCCGCACCCAGCTTGCCGCGAGCTTCCGGCCCGCGCGGGATCTGCCCCGACACGATCAGCAAAGAGCCCGTCTGCACGCACAGTGCGTACAACCCGGCCGCTGCGGGTGCCGGAGGAAGCGTGATCCCCAGTTCGGCGAGCCGGTCCGCGACGGCCATCAGTAGTCGCCGAGGATGGCGTCGATGACGCCGCGGAACTCCTCGTCGCTGTAACACTCGATGACGATCTTTGCCCCGCGTTTCTGCGGTTGAATGGTCACACGCGTGCTCAGCGCGCGGCGCAGGCGCCCTTCGATGTCCGAAAGGTTAGCGTCGCGGCGAGCTGTCTGCGCGCCCGCGGTGTTGGTGGTGGCGGGCGCGCTGGCGAGCGCCCGGCGGACGTAGCCCTCCGTGTCGCGCACGCTCAGCTTCTTCTTCACCACGTCCCGCCAGGCGTTCACCCGGCCCCGGCCTTCGGGCAGCCCGAGGAGCGCGCGGGCGTGGCCCTCCGTGATCTCGCCCGAGACGAGGCTGCGCTTGATCTCGGTCTCGAGCTGGAGCAGGCGGAGGGCGTTCGCCACGGTGACGCGGCTCTTGCCCACCCGCTGGGCGGCTTCTTCCTGGGTCAGCCCGTACTCCTCGATCAGGCGGCGGTAGGCGACCGCTTCTTCCACGGGATTGAGGTCCGCCCGCTGGATGTTTTCGATGAGCGCGAGCTCGAGCATCTGGGAACTGGTCGCCTCCCGGATGACCACGGGGACGGTGTCGAGGCCGGCGAGGCGGGCGGCCTGGAGCCTTCGTTCACCCGCGATGAGGACGTAGCTGCCGTCATCCTGGTGGCTGACGATGAGGGGTTGGATGACCCCGTGTTCGCGGATGGAATCCGCCAGTTCGCGCATCTGTTCCGGCTCGAAGTTGGACCGCGGCTGTTGCGGGTTCGGCGCAATCAGGTCGATATCGAGCTGCTCCGGGCCACCACGGCGAAGCACGGCGATAGGCGGGGGCGCTTCCCGCCCTGCCTCCGCGGCTGGCGGCGTGGGAGGCGGGACGAACGGCGCGATCGGTTCTGGCGCGCGTTCTTGCGGTTGCGGCTGGGGCTCCGGCTCCGCGGCGGCGCCGCCCCCAAACAGGGCGTCCAGGCCCCGGCCAAGACCTCGTTTCGGCTGTGTCATACGGCTACTCCTACGCGGGCGAGAAGTTCGGCGGCAAGGGCATCGTAGGCGGTGGCTGAACGGCCACCTTCGTCGTAACGGAAGATCGATTGGCCGTGGCTGGGCGCTTCGCTGAGCCGCACGGACCGGGGGATGATAGTCGCGAAAGTCTGGCTGAAGTGCCCCCGCACCTCCTCCACCACCTGCTGGGCCAGGCGCGTCCGCCCGTCGAACATCGTCAGCAGCACGCCAAGCACCGAGAGGCCGGGGTTCAGGTTGCGGCGCACGAGCTCCAGCGTTTCCATCAGGCGGCTCAACCCCTCCAGCGCCATGTACTCGCACTGCACGGGGATGATCACGCTGTCGCTCGCTGTGAGGGCGTTAATCGTCAGGAGGCCGAGGGACGGCGGGCAGTCCACCAGCACCCAGTCGTAGCGGTCGCGCAGGGGGACCATGGCGCTCGCGAGGCGGCGCTCGCGGGCCATCTGGGGCACGAGCTCCACTTCCGCACCGGAGAGCTCGCGGCTGCTGGGGACGAGGTCGACGCGCTCCGCCTCCACGTTCACGATGCAGTCGCCGATCGACACCTCGTTGAGGAGGGCGTCGTATGTGCCCGGCCGGCCGCTGCCGTTGATGCCAAGCGCGCTCGTCGCGTTCGCCTGGGGGTCCAGGTCAATGAGCAGGACGCGCTGGCCGCGGCGGCCAAGGGCGGCGGCGAGGGAAACCGCGGTGGTCGTCTTGCCCACCCCTCCTTTTTGGTTCACGAGCGTGACGAACTGTGCTCCCATTCAGGCTGCCTCCCGTGCCAGTCGTTGTTCGATCTGCTCCCGTGTCGGGATGCCGCCGATGCCGAAGCCTTCCACGGCGAGGGCGCCGGCCGCGAGCCCGAAGCTGCACGCGGCTTCGATGTCGTCCGTCTCGGCGAGCCGCACCATGAAGGCGGTGGCGAAGCAATCGCCTGCGCCGGTGGGGTCGATGGGGTTGGCGGGAATGGCGCTCAACTGGCGCTGAGTGCCGCCTGAGAACAGTGTAGCCCCCCGGTAGCCACGCGTCAGCAGCACCGTCGCCCCCAGGCTTGCTACGTACCGCGCCAGGCCGTCAGCGTCCGGCGTGTCCTCTTCGCTGAAGAACACGAAGTCCCCTTCGCGGACGAACGGCTGAGCCGCGGCCCGCGGGTTAGGGTGGGGTTTCACCACCACCCCGTGGGTCGTCCGCAGCGGCCCCTGCAAGTCGATCCCCGTGAACCTGGCGGCGATGGGCGGGCAGGCCTCGAATTCGTGGTAAGCCGGCGCGACGAGCAGGACGTCTGGTTCCTGTTCGAACGCCCCGGATGGGATGCGGAGGGGGTCGCCCGGCTCAAGGAGGAGCTGGGTCCGGTCCCCCTGTCCGTCGTAAGAGTTGGCGTAACGCGGGAGCACGGCCGCCGGCGACGGACGGACGTCCAGTCCAGCGAGGCAAGCACGGTCGAAGCCGGGAGAAAGCGCGGTGAGCAGGGTGACGCGCGCGCCGAGGGCGTGGGCCATGCGGGCACTATACAGCGAGGGCCCGCCCGGCACCCAGCCGCCTCCAGGCGCCCGGTCTTCGGCCACGTTTCCAGCGACAACGATATGCGTTTTCGATCCCTCCCCGGGCGCTATCGGCGGGCGCTGATGACCACCTTGCGGTTTTCACCTTCGCCAACGCTGTTCGTTTCAAGGTCCGGGTCATCGGCGAAGGTCATGTGGACGAGCCTCCGCTCCGAGGCGGACATCGGCTCCAGGGTGATGGGCTGGCCAGATTCGCGGACGCGTTCGGCCATGCGCTTGGCCAGCGAGATGATCCGCTCCTCGTTGCGGTGGCGGTAATGTTCGACGTCGATCGTGACACCGCCCTTGCCGGGGTACTTGCGGGCAACGATCAGGTTCACCAGGTACTGGAGGGAGAGCAGCGTGTCCCCTCGCCGGCCGATGAGCAGGCCAAGATCCTCACCCTTGATGTCGATCACGGCCAGGGCGCTGCCCAGGCCGTCGCCGGGGGTGAGCGGCTCGCGGATATTCAGCTCCGCCGGGATATCGAGCATGCGCAGCAGGTCGTCCACCGTCTCAGCGGCGAAGTCGACTTCCTCCGCGTTGATGTCGGGGGCCACATGGGCGTGCTCCTCGCGGGGCCGGCGCTCCCCCCGTTCCGGGCGCTCAGGGCGCTCAGGACGCTCTTCGCGCGGCGGCCGGCGCTCGCCTTCGGCGCGTGTGGGCGCCTCGGCACGCTGCCCGCGTGGCTGTCTCGGGCCGCGTTCGGCCACCGGCGCGGCAGCCGGGGCCTCGCTGCCCTCTTCGAAGCGTGGCCCGCGGATGAAGTCCGCATCCGTGAGTTTGGGCACCGGCTGTTCGTAACCGGTACGGGTCTGGCTCTGACGCGCGCCTCGGGGGGCGCCTCGCGGCGGCCGGCCACTGTCGCCGCGGCCACCTTCAGGGCGGGGGCCTTCCGGCCTCCCACGTCCGCGGTCGCGGTCCCGGCCACCGTCTCCACGGCCACCTTCGGAGCGCGGGCCGCGTTGGCCGCGGTCTTCTGGCCGGGGGCCCTGAGCGGGCGCGCCTGCTACGCGCTGGACGCGGACGACCGCATCCTTCGCTCCGCGCCCGAAGAGGCCGCCCTTGCGGCCCTCATCGAGCACATCGAACCGCACGCGCTCCTTGTCAACGTCATCGCGAGTTGCCCCGATCTGGGCGAGAGCCCTTCTAAGGGCGTCGTCGACGGTTTTGCCGCTTGCTTCGGCCGAGTCCATTGGCAGTCCTCAATTCACGAGCAGATTGAGCATCCGCGGAGCTCCCGCTGGCCCCCATTGGAGCGGCGGATGCGGTGGCCGGGGCGCCTGGCGAAGGCACACGGGCCTTGAAGACCGGTTCGATCTTCAAAAGGGGGAATCCATAGGTAAGGATGTTGAAGCCGATGCCCACAACCGAGTTCACCACCCAGTAGATCGCGACGCCGATGGGAAAGCTCAAGGCGAAGAACGCGAACATCAGCGGCATCATGTACGCCATCATCTGCTGCTGTGCGCGCGCCTTGTCGTCGGTTGTCACCGTGACCGTCGTCTTCGTCTGGGCCCAGGTTGTCAGGCCAACGAGGACGACCATCAGGATGCCGATGCCTTCGCCGCCGTTGGCCCGGAGGTCCATGCCGATGAAGTGCTCCTGGAGCGGCACGGCGTGCTGGATATAGCTCCAGGAGTAGAGATGCCCCGACAGCTTCTCCAGCGCTTCTGGCGATACGGCGAGGGCGAGCCGTACCGCGCTGTAAAGCGCGATCAGCACCGGGAACTGCAGAATCATCGGCCCCAGGCAGCCCAGCGGGTTCACCCCCGCCTCCCGGTACACCTTCATGATCTCTTCCTGGCGGCGCTTCGGGTCGCTGTACTTCTTGTTGATCTCCTGGATCCGCGGCTGGATCCCCTGCATCGAGCGAGTGGAGTGCAGCTGGCGAAGCGTCAGGGGGAAGGTCACGAGCCGGATGACGATCGTAAAGGCGATGATCGCCATCCCGAAGCTGCCGAACAGGACGTTGTTAAGGATGACCAGGAAGTTGATCATCGGGTCCAGCAAGGCGACCGTGAAAATCTCGCCGATCACTGGCGGGCTCCCGCGATCGTCACTTCGTTCACCGTCTGCGTCTTCGGGTCCGCCTTGAAGAGACGGCCCGACGTGGTAAGCGCGTATACCGAGCCTTCGCGCGCGACCAGGTCCGCGCGGATGGTCCCCGCCCCGGTGAGCGGGACGCCGATGCCGAGCCGCGAGCCATCGCTCGCCTTGAAGAAGTGCACCGCCGGGCCGCGGTCGCCAAACACGACCACGTCATCCACGATCGCCGGCCCCGCTTTCACGCGGTCCTTGCCGAGAGAGACGTTATTCCAGCGGTCCGCCCCTGACGTTATGTCGAGTGCGTACGCGTTCCCGGAAAAGTCGCCAAAATAGACCACGTTGTCCTTGAACGCGGCTCCCGACCACACCCAGTCCTTCGCCTTGAAATCGCGCACGACCCGGCCGTCCGCGATGTCCAGGATGTAGACGTATTTGTTGAGGCTGGGGGCGAAGAGCCGGTCTCCCTCGAGAAGCTGCAGCCCGGCGATTGCGCCAGTCGTTTCGAAAGGCGCCGCCCAGACGCGCGAACCGTCGGTGAGCTTGAGTGCGTCGACCTGCCCGTCCATCGTCGCGACATAGACGACACCATCCTTGATGACGGGCGCGGTCCAGACCCCCTTCTTGTAGCCAACACCGCCGCTGGGCCAGCCCTGAGAAGGCTTGCCGTCCTTCGCGTCGAGTACGAAAAGGTCGCCTTCGGTGGTGGCGAAGGCGAGTTTCCCTTCAGCGACAGCGACGCCAGCGACGACGTTACCATCGAAGCGCCTGTCCAGGCGCCAGATCGGCCGGCCGTCGGCCTTATTGAGGGCAAAGATGCCCGCATCGAAGCTGGAGAAGTAGACCACGCCCTCCGCGATCACAGGCGCGCCGTAGATGCCCTTTAGCTTCAAGTCCTTGTCCTCGCCGCGGTCCTTATCGGGGAACACCCAGGTGCGGGAGGCAGCGGCATCGGCGAGACGGACGGCGGCGATGTGTTCCTTGGATTCCTGGAGGACGACTGAGCCGTCGTCGAAGACAGGCGAGCCCCAGCCCTGGGGGTTGGCGACGCTGACGCAGGCCGAGAGGACGAGGGCGGCGATAATGACGAGTGGCGCGGCGAGGAGCGCGCGAGGGGATCTCACCGGTTCATGGTAGCAGCGGGGCGGCTAGGCGGTAGAGGGAGCCCCTGAGGAGGGGCCCGCCCGGGTTGTTTCACGTGAAACCTGCGAACATTTGTTCTGTGTTTCACGTGAAACACTACACCCAAAGCCTAATTCCCTCTGTTGGGCGACGGTTTCGCGATGTCTGCCCGTCGCGTCCGAATACGGGCATGGACTGAAGGCCCTGCGGCCGCATCAAACCAGCGCGAAACCACCCACCCGCGCACCGCTAACCTGTTTCACGTGAAACACCACCGCGGACGCGCAACCTATCCGCCAGCGAACGCTCCGAAGCAATCCTCTCCCCGCCGCCCCCGCCAGCGTCCTCCAGTGTTTCACGTGAAACATCCACGTCGCGGACGGCTCGCCCCCGGAGCCGCGCCTCGCGCAAAGCAACCGCGCTCCACACCCATCGGCGACGAAGTCCCGGACCTGGGCCATCACGGCACAGGGTCAAACCCGCCACCGCCACCCGGACGGCAGCGCGCCAAACGCCGCACCGCCAACCAGCCGCCCCGGAACACGCCGTGGCGCTCCACCGCCTCGTACGCGTAGTGCGAGCACGTCGGCTGGAAACGGCACGCCGCCGGCATCGCCCGCGATACCGTGACCTGGTACAGCCGAATCAACCAGAGCAACGGGTACTTCAACATCAGGCGGCGCTCGCTCTTTCAAGCGCCCGCTCGATAGCGCGCCGGAGCGCATCAAACGAGGCATCGAGGGACGCCGCCCGCGCCGTAACGACAATATCAAGCCCACCCTGCACCGCGACGCCCCGTGCCGCCTCGCTCAACACGCGCTTCGCACGGTTCCTTCGCGTCGCCAGCGGCGCTATCCGCTTGCCGACTGCAAATCCCCACCTCGTCACGCCCAGGCCGTTCGCCCGGACGCGCAAAACAAGAAGGGGACCGCCAATGACGGTCCCCTCGCGATATGCCGTGTCGAACTCAGTCCCCTTGCGGAGCCGCCGAGCTCTTTCCACGATGATTCCCCTTACACAACGGTCAGGCGCTTACGGCCTCGCAACCGCCGGGTCTTGAGGACAAGCCGCCCGGCCCGCGTCCTCATGCGCTTCATGAATCCGTGCTCCCGCTTGCGCGGAATCGTGTGGGGCTGGTACGTGCGCTTGGTAGCCACAATGGCTCTCCTCGTTTCAATTGTGAACGCGAAAGTCCAGCTTATGCACGCACGGTGTTAGGAGCAACTTCACTCCGAATACGCCTGCAAGTAGTGCGCGTAATGCTCCATCACCACCGCCACGTAGTGTTGCGTTTCGGCGTAGTCGATCGCCTCCACAAAGTCCGCCGCATTGCCGGTGCCCGTCGCCTCCATCCAGCGGACGGCGTTGCCCGGCCCCGCGTTGTAGGCCGAAAGCGCGTAATACGGGTTCCCCAGGCGCTTCACCTGCCCCGCCAGGTAATAGGCGCCGAAGCGCAGGCTCACCCCCGGCTTCAACAGATCGGACGCGCGGAACCCCTTCACCCCGAGGGCGAGCGCGATCCCTTCGCCGGTGGGCGGGATCACCTGCGTCAACCCGAGCGCACCGGCCGGCGACCCCGCCGCCGCGTCCCAGAAGCTCTCCTGGCGGACCACCGCCGCAACGAAGAGGGGATCCAGCCCGTTAACACGTGCCTGCTCATCAAGTTGCGCGACATAATCCACAGGATAAGCGACCCTCAACAGGTCACCCGGGACCGCACCGGAGGGCACGCCCGCCGCCTGGCGGATGCGCACCGCCAGCTGCGCCGAAACATCCACAACACCCGCCCGGTAGGCCTCCTCCGCAATCTCAAGCAGGCGCCACGCGTCCGCGCCCCTGGCAGCCTCGAACAGGACCGCCGCTGCCTCCTTCCGCAAGCCGGCCGCCACCAGCTCGGACGCTGGCGTGGGCCCCACCCCCGAAGGCGCCCCCGGCACGCGCGTTGCCAACCACGCCTTGATCACCGCCCAGTCCAGGCCCTTGCGCAGGTCGCGCTTCCGGTACTCCACTCCCACTCCCTCCCCGCCACGCAGCGCCCGAACCGCCTGCATACCGAAAAAGTCGAGTGGCCCAAGGTCGGCCGCGCGTTGATACTGAGTCTCAGCTTCGGGCCGCCGGTCCAGGCTTTCCAGAGCGCGGCCCGCCCAGTACGCCGCCCGCGCGCCGCCCGCGCCACCGGCACTGTTCCAGCGCTCCACTGCGCCGGCCGCGTCGCCTGCTTCGAAGAGCGCGTAGCCCGCCCGGAAGGCGGCCTCTTCGGAAAACTCCCCGGCCGGCCCTTCGCCCACCAGAGCGGCATAGCGCTGGGCCGCCTCCACCGCCCTCCCCCTGGACTCGGTCACCCGGGCCGCCCAGTACCGGGCGCGATGCAGGTAGGCGGATGGCCCAACGCCCGCCGCTTCGTCGTAATAGCGCACAGCCTCGGCGGCGAGCCCCGAGTCTTCGTACGCCGCCGCCAGATAGTAAAGCCGGAACGCGCGCGTCTCGGCAGCGAGCCCGGGTTCATCAACCGCCTTCAGGAGCACCCGCCTGGCCTCCTGATAGGCCCCGCGCCGGTAGTAGACGAGCCCCTCCTGCCCGGGGTCCACGGTGTAGCCAGCCGCCTGCAAGTCCACAATCGCAAAGAGCGCCTCCCGCGAACCCGAATGGTTAGAAATGACACCCCGCAACAGCGAGGCGAACCGCTCCTCATCCCCCGCCGCCAGGGCGATCTGGGCCCGCTCGTAAAGCGTCCATGATTCACCGTCCGTTGAATTCCACTCGTCCAGCCAGCGAGCAAGTTCCGCTACGTCGCCGGCCTCCCGCGCAGCGTCCGTGCGGGCCTTGAACACCTGCGCGCGCAACCCGCCCGGCAGCGTGCCACTCGCAAGGAGCGCGTCCCACGTCTTCCCGGCGCCCACCCGGTCGCCCGACACCGCCAGCGCCCGCGCGTATTCCGCCGCGATGTACGGCTGCAACGTGACGCCCGATACGCGAGACATCAATTCACCCAGCACCTTCGCCGCCTCCGCCGCCCGCCCCTCCTCGTTCAGCCTGACACCCAGCAGGTACTGCGCCCGGACGCCCTCAACAGAACCCGGCGGCGCCGCGGCGACCGCCTGAATGAGAGCAGCGACCGCACCCGCCAGGTCGCCGTCCTGGAACCGCGCCAGCGAAAGGCCGATATTCGCCTCCGCCTGCGCCGCGCCGGTGGCGACCTCTGCTATCGCCCCGAAGCTCGTCGCCGCCGCCTCATAACGGCCCTCGCGCAGAAGCTCGTTGGCGGCGCGGAGGGCGTCGCTCGCCGGGCGAGGTGTGGCCAGCACGGTCGGCATGGCCGTCGCGGTGGCGCCAACCGTCGCTGCTTGCGTCGCCGTTTCCCGACCCGGCGGGACTACGGAGCGCCCGTCGCCCTGGCTTGAACAGGCCGCGAAGAACCATGCTCCGGCGGCCAGCGAGGCGAACATGAAACGCCGCGCCGGGCCGTGCCGGTTGCCGCATATCGTCACGGAATGGATGCTAGGTTCGCCCGGCGGCGAACGCAAAGCGAAACGCACCAGGGGAAAGGCGGCGTCAACTGGCACTCCCAGCACACCTTCCATCTCCCATCGCCGCGGCCACCCGCGCGCTCAACGCCTGGGTCGAAGTCGATCTCGAGGCCCTCCACCACAACGCCGCCCAACTCCGCCGGGTGTTCGCGGGAATCGAACTCATCGCCGTCGTGAAGGCGAACGCCTACGGGGCCGGCGCCCCAGCCTTCGCGCGGGAACTGGACGGCGGCGGCGCGGACCGCTTCGCGGTGGTCTGGGTGGCGGAAGGGACCGCCCTCCGCGCGGCGGGCGTCACGCGCCCCATCCTCGTCCTCGGCCATTCCTTCCCGGAAGACGCACCAGAGGCCGTGCGCGCCGGGCTCACGCTCACCTGCCACTCCCTGGAGCTTGGGGAAGCGCTTTCGCGCGAGGCCGTCGCCCAGGACCGGCCCGTCGCGGTCCACGTGAAGGTCGATACCGGGCTCCATCGCTTCGGCCTGCCAATTGATGCCGCCGTCGAACTCGCCACCGCCCTGCGCTCACTCCCGGGCATCGAAGTAGAGGGGCTCACGACGCACATGGCCAACGCCGACGAGGAAGACGACAGTTTCGCCGAAACGCAGCACGCCCTTTTTGCGGAAGCCGTCGCCCGCTTGCCCTGGATCCCGTACCGTCACACCGCCAACTCCGCCACCGCGCTCCGGCGGGAACCGCTGCGCTACGACGCCGTGCGCGTGGGGCTCGCGCTCCATGGCGTCCTTCCGCCGAACACCCCCGGCCCGGAACTCAGGCCCGTGCTTGCTCTGCGCGCCCGCCTGGGCCGTGTGGCGGATGTGGCTCCGGGCGAAGGCGTCAGTTACGGCCTGACCTGGCGGGCCGCGCAACCCTCCCGCGTGGGATTAGTCCCGGTTGGGTACGCGGACGGCTGGCGGCGCAACCTGGGAAACACCGGCAGCGTCCTCCTCAACGGCCACCGCTGCCCGATGGTTGGGCGCGTCTGCATGGACCAGTTCCTGGTTGACGTGACCGGAGTGGCCGGGGCGGCGGAAGGCAGCCTCGTCACCCTCCTGGGCAGGGACGGCGCCGACCGCATCACCGCGGATGACGTCGCCTCCCAGGCTGGAACGATCAGTTGGGACATCCTCTCAAGCCTCCAGGCGCGCCTCCCCCGGCTTTATGCGCGGGGCGGGCTGGTGGAGTCGATCGCGTAGCGCCCGGTTCTTACACACTTCTTCCTCCCCCGGCCGTCACCCCGCCGGCCAGGGCCGCCATCTGGGGGAAGAAGCGCGACGCCCCACATGTCGCCCAACCCGGAGGTCAACCCATGAAACCCCTCTTCCTGTTCCCCCTGGCAGCGCTGCTCCTCGCCGGGTGCTCCGCCGCATCCGGTGCAACGGACGACGCCACAACTCACCCGGACGCCACTCCGGAGGCCACAGCCACGGCAGCACCGGCGTCCACGCCCGAAGCGGGCCGCACGCCGCCCGTGGCTTCGCCTCGGACACCAGCCGCAAACCCGGCCCGCGACGACGCCAAAGCCGGCGGCCCCAACCGCGCCGTCGACCGAGCCGCTACCACCACAGCCACAGCGACCCTGGAACAAGTCAACGTCCGTTCAGTTAATGGGCGGGATGCGGTCAGTTTCGACTTTGGCGGCGCCATCCCCGGCTACCGCGTTGAGTACGCTTCCGCCCCCGCCCAATGCGGCTCCGGCAAACCCCTTCCTCTGCCCACGGGCGCGGCGGCCGCCATCGTCGTCCGCTTCAGCCCGGCCCAGGCTCACGACGCGGCAGGCAAGCTCACCATCCCCAACACCGTCGTCGAGTCAACCGGGAAGGAGATCCTCGCGGCTACGCAGATCTGCGACTTCGAAGGTGTCGTCAGCTGGGCCATCCCCGTCACCGCCCGCGGCCCGTTCGCCGTCATCGAGACGAACGGCCGCGTTGCCATCATTCCCGGCGCCAACTGACCGATGCTCGCGGTTCGGCGCTGACGGAGGGACACAAAGTCGCGAAGGCACGAAGGTACACAAATCTCAGCGGAAACCTTTGTGCCACTTTGAGACTTCGCGGCTTTGTGTCCTCAATGCAGCTAAATCTGGCTGTACCCGGAGCCCTTCCGCTCGACCCCGGTACCCTTCCCGTTCGTTATCCAGCCGAACTCCTGCAGGATCTCCTGGCTATAGGTCACTCGCCCGGCCACCTTCTCAATCGGCTCGGTAGCGAGGAGAAGGGCAGCCTTCGCCATCAGCTCGGGCGGCTCGCCCCGCGGGTCGTCCAGCCCCGTCACCAGGTGGTGGAACACCGTCCCCGGCGTGGGGACAACCTGGGAAGGCGAAACGCAGGTCACGCTGACATTGTCCGCATACACCTCCGACGCAAGCCCCTGGCTGAAGCGCTCGAGCGCAGCCTTCTCGGCCCCGTAGAGCGTGCCGCCGCGGCCAACGTTCTCCGGATACGGTCCGCGGCCAGGGCCAATCGCCGCGCCACTCGAGATGTTCACGATGGACCCGGACTTGCGCTCGCACATGTCCTGCAACACGAGCTGGCTGAGGTAGAACGGCGCATGCACGTTCACCGCGAACGACCGGTGCCAGCGGTTGATAGGGTAGTCCTTGATCGGGATGAAGTAGGTGAGCGCGGCGTTGTTGACCAGCACATCGATCGGGCCGTAGGCCTTGCGGACCTCATCCACCACGCGGACGCATTCGTTGTAGTCCGAAATGTCGGCGGCGAAGGAGCGGGCGTCGTTGCCGGCCGCCTTAATCTCCGCCACCGTGTGGTCGAGCGACCCCTCCAGGGGGTGGTCGCCCTCGTGGAGCGTGCGGGCCACACACGCCACCTGGCCGCCTTCAGCCGCGAAGAGGGCGGCAATCTCCTTGCCAATCCCGCGGCTCGCCCCGGTGACGATGACCGTCTTCCCATCCAACTTTCCCATGCTGTCTCTCCTTGCATCAACGATGGCGGGATTCTACCAAGCCCACGGGCGGTTGTCGGAGCGCCCGTGCAGGCGTCCAGCGCCTCGTGGGGCTGAACAAGCCGCGGGAGCCTCCGGGCCCAACTGACGAAAGAGAGCGGGGTCCCCGGCGAGAGGGAGACCCCTGGACGAGGCCGCTGTCGAGACGGTTGCTCGCTTGTTACTTACTACGAAGCAAGGCGTCCAGCGTTACGTGCCGGGACAGCCGAAGCGCCCCTTGTCATGGCATCCAGTCCCGTTACGGGGAGGTCGCGCGGGAAACGGCGCCGGCCCCCGGCCGCCCGAGCACAGCAGGCTGGCCGTCGCCGCCACTGATCTCGGCCCGGAGGGCGTCCGCGGAGGTCTTGTCGATACCGCGCAGCGAGGCACTCGCCAGGTAGATGGCGGCGCCAATCACCACCGTGAGCGCCGCCGCTCCCGCGACTGCCGCCGGCGCCCCCCAGGCCTGCGCCGCGGCGGCCACCGGGACGGTGCCCAACGGCGTCAGGCCAAAGGTCATCATCATCAGGCTCATCACCCGTCCCCGGACGGCGTCCGGGATCAGCACCTGGATGATGGTGTTGTTCACCGTCGTGAACGTACTCGCGAAGACGTCGGCGATGAGCACCAGCGGCAGCGCCAGCAAGAACCACGGGCTGAGGGCAAAGAGGAGCAGAGAGCCACAGAAAGCGAGCAGGCTCACCATCATCAGGCGCAGCTTCCGGGGCGATTCTCCTCGCCAGGCGACAAACACCGACCCCAGGATGCCGCCGAAGCCAGCCGCCGCCTGGAGGAAACCGAGCCCGGGCGAACCCACATCCCAGACGTCTTCCGCGAACACAACGAGCAGCGCCTGGAACGGCATCGCCAGCATGATCGGGACGAGCGAAAGCACCAGCAGCGCGCGCACCGGCGCGTCATCGCGCACGTAGCGCACGCCATCCAGGAGGTCGCCCATGACGCTCTTCTTGCCGGCCTCCCCCGAAGGATAAGCGCGGTCGATGCGGGACATCGCCAGGAGAGCGCACAGATAAAGGAGGACGGCGACAAAGTACATCCAGCGGACGCCGGCAACGGCAATCACCAGGCCGGCGGTCACCGGCCCGACCACACGGGCCGCGTTCATCCCGCCCATGCCCAGGGCCATCGCGTTGCCCAGCCCCTGGCGGCCAACGATGTTCGCCACGATCGCCTGGCGGGCGGGCATGATGAAAGGGAAAATACAGCCCATCGCGAAGACCACGACGAGGAGATGCCAGAACTCAAGCCGCCCCATAACCAGCAGCGCGAGGATGATCAGTTCGTTCACCAGGAGCAGGGCCTGCCCAACCATGATCAGCCGCTTCTTCTCCACCCGGTCGGCGATCACACCCCCGAACGGAGAGATGAAGAGCATTGGGATGGCGACCGCAAGGTTCACGATGCCGAGCGAGAACGCCGAGTCAGTCAGCTTGAAGGCGAGGTACGAACGCACGACGAACTGGCCGTTCATGGCGAAGAAGAACGCGATGTTGCTGCCGTAGATCCAGCGAAACTGGACGTGCCGGAGCGAGGCGAACGTCCCGCCGGAGCGCGGGGGCGGGGCATACCGGGCAGAGGCCATTTGGTTAGGATAGCACTAAGGTTCTCACCCCCCGGCGCTGGCATCCGCCTGCCGCGCGCTTCCTGGAGTCAATCGCTCGTGCCGTCTCCTCTTCTTGACCGCCCGGAACCCGTCACCCGCCTCGCGGGCCTCATGTCCACCTTTCGCCCGGACTGGTCGCTTTGTGGCGGCTGGGCGGTCGATGCCTGGCTCGGCCGCCAGACCCGCGACCACGCCGACATCGATATCACCGTCTTCGAGGACGATCAGCGCGCCCTTTTCGACCACCTGGCCGGCTGGCAGTTGATCGCCCACGACACCCAGGTCGATGCTGACGCCGCCGAGCCCTGGGACGGCCGCCCCCTCACTCTTCCGGCCCACGTCCACGCCCGCTCGCCCGAGAGCGCGGACACAATGCCCGGCCGCCTCGATGTGCCCTCGAAGCAAGGCTTCGGCCTCGAAATCGTCCTCAACCGCCGCGCCGGCGACGACTGGGTGCTCTCGCGAAAGCGCGACCTCACAGTGCCGCTGCGTCGCTGTGTCGAACAGTCCCCCTGGGGCCTGCCAACGGTGGTCCCGGAAGTCATCCTCTTCTACAAGGCGCGAGACCACCGTCCCCACGACGAGCTCGACTTCCTCGCGCTCTTGCCGCACCTCGCCGAAGGCCAGAGGCGCTGGCTCCGGGAAGCGATCTCCCTCGCCCACCCCGGCCACCCGTGGCTGGCTCCACTCTCCAGCTAGCCATCGGACCTTCACCACGAAGCCGCAGCGCCCAATCCCGGTGCTACACTGGCAACGTGAGCGCGCTCCGTTCCACGTCACCCTCCATCCCTTGCCTGGACAACGGCGACAGGCTGAGCCGCGCCGAGTTCCACCGGCGCTACGAAGCGATGCCCCATCTCAAGAAGGCGGAACTCATTGAGGGGGTGGTCTACTTGGGCTCTCCAGTACGCATCGAACATAGTCGCGGGGACAAACAACTGACCGCCTGGCTCGCCGCCTTCGAATTGACAACTCCCGACGTCGAAGCATGCAGCAACGCGTCGGTGCTGTTCGATGACGACAACGAGTTCCAGCCAGACATCTGCCTCCGCCGCGTCGCTGGCGGCACTTCGCGCGTCGAGGATGGCTACGTCACCGGGCCGCCCGAACTGGTCGTCGAGATCGCCGCCAGCTCCGTCTCCCGCGACCTCCACATGAAGAAAGAGGTCTACCGCCGTCACGGCGTCCAGGAGTACATCGTCTGGCGCGTGCTCGATGAGGCCCTCGACTGGTTCGTCCTTCGTGACGGCGAGTACGTGGAGCAGAAGCCGGACGCCCGCGGTGTTATTGAAAGCCAGGTGTTCCCCGGCCTGCGGCTGGCCGTGACCGAGCTCCTGGCGGGTGACTTCGCCGGCGTCCTCGCCGAGCAGCAAGCCGCCCGCTGACGCTCGTCCAGTCCCCCGCCGCCCATGTAGACTCCGGCCAACCCGGAGGCTCCCATGACCATCACCCTCGATTGGCTCGGCTGTGCCACCTTCCGCCTGACGATTGACGGCCTCGTCATCTTCCTGGATGCGTACATGGACCGCGTCCCCGCCGCGCCGCCCGTCGGGCTGAAAGCAGCGGACGTGGACCGCGCGGACTTCGTGCTCGTCGGCCACGCCCACTTCGACCACATCGCCGGTGCTGAACTGATAGCGAAGAACACCGGCGCGAAGGTCATCGGCAGCCACGAAAGCGGGCGCGTGATGATGGAACAGGGCGTGCCGCGCGAGCAGCTCCTGATGTCCCAGGGCGGCGAACGGCACCGCCTTGGCCCCGGCGTCACCGTCCGCGTCTTCCCCAGCCTCCACTCCTGCACCTGGGTTGGCGGAAACCTGGCCACCACCGAAGAGGCCCACGGCCACCTCGGCCTCTGCGAAAACGAGCGCGCCGCCGAGGCCGCCCGCTCCGGCCTCGGCACGGCGATCGGACCGCGCGCGGGCGGCGATTCGAAGCTCGCCACGGACCTGCGCGCACACCTCCGCACCGCCGTCGGCAGCCCCGTCACCGGCGGCCCCCTCTGCTACCTGATCGAGACGCCCCAGGGCAGCATCTTCTGGCAGGACACCTCCGGCTGCTGGACCGGGATCCTGCGGGACCTGCGTCCGGACGCGCCATCCTCGCCGTCGCGGGCCGCGGCAACGTGGACGGCGAGCCGATCCAGGGCTCGCTCAGCCAGTTCGCCGCCCTCGAAGCCAGGCTCCTCCAGCCGAAAGTCATCGTCCCCGGCCACCACGACAACTGGATGCCGCCCGTCACACCGGATGGCGGCACGGACATGCGACCCATCCGCGCCGCGATCGCCGAAGCCGCCCCGGGGGCGAAGTTCCTTGAACCGGGCTACAAGGATGGGACGCTGCTGCTGGGGTAGGGCTTTGGCACGAAGCCAGGGCTGTTAGAATGTGGTCATGACGGCGAAGGAAGCGCTCCGCGACAGGATCGAGCGGTTTAGCGAGGACGAAGCGCTCGAGTGGCTCGCGCGCATCGAGTGGGAGTCCACCGAGACCGAGACGCTGAGTGCCGACGAATTGGCGGAGGTCCTCGCTGCGGAGAAGGCGATCAAGGCGGGCGACTTCGTGGACGGGGAAGACCTCTTTCGCCAACTCGGGCTGTGACCTACGCCCACCGGTTTTCCCGTCCGGCGGAGTCCTACCTGCGTCGACTCGACCGGCTGACTCTCATGCCGCTATTCATCGGCGCCCCCGCCCCCTCAGAACTGCCCGTGCCGCCCTTCACCCTTCGCGAACCGCGCCGCCCCCTCGCGCGTCTCGCCGGATGCGATCGTCGCGCTGCCGTGGCGGTATTCGTTGACCAGCGCCTCGTCCATCTCCATGCCCCATTGCTCGTAGCTGGAAAGGCGGTCCGAGCGGAGACAGCGCTGGGGGAAGGCGGCGAGCTGCCGCGCCAGTTCGAGCGCCGCTTCCAGCGCTTTCCCGGGCTCCACCAGCCGGTTCGCGAGGCCCATGCGGAGTGCTTCGTCCCCACTGACGCCGCGGCCCGTGAGGATCAGGTCCAGGGCGTGGCTGTGCCCCAACAGGCGCGACAACCGGATCGTGCCCCCATCCACCAGGGGGACGCCCCAGCGCCGGCAGAAGACGCCGAAGACAGCGTCTCGCGCCGCCACGCGCAGGTCGCACCAGGCGGCAAGCTCCAGCCCGCCCGCGACCGCATAGCCCTCCACGGCCGCGATGACGGGCTTCGAAAGCAGCATCCGGCTGACGCCAAGGGGCCCGTCGCCGGTCTCCGTAACCCGGTTGCCGCGCCCCTCGGAGACGCCCTTGAGGTCCGCGCCCGCGCAAAACACTCCGTCCGCGCCATTGAGGATGGCCACGGAAAGCGTGTCATCCGCTTCGAACGCCTCGAACCGCTGTTTCAGGGCGAGGGCGGCCGGCCGGTCCACCGCGTTGCGCACTTCCGGCCGGTTAATTGTGACGATGGCGACGGGGCCATCTGTCCGATAATCGACGCTCATGATTCGTCCCTCCTTGAGGCCCGCCGCTACGGCAACACGCCCAGCGCATCGTAATCCTCAAGGGCCGGGAGGAACCGCGTGAAGATGGTGTCGAACAGTTCCACCGCGCGTTCGTTCACGATGTCCAGCGTCCCACCGGCGATGACGCAGATGATGGCGAACACGTAAAGCAGTGACGCGCGGCAGTCCTCGAGCAGCTGCTCCAGGGTCACCCCCGTGACGCCGTTCGCCAGCAGCGTTTCGTGGTAAAGACGGAGCAGATCGTCCTCGCTCGCCCGTCGCGCTTCGGTGGGCAGGCCGCCAGCGACGAAGTAGATGAAGTCGTAGACGGGGAACGCGCTGCGAAGGGGCGAACCCCAGTCCACCACGACAAGGTCGCGGCCGCTGCCGTCGCGCGGAAAGAAGATGTTGTCCACGCGGAAGTCGCTGTGGCCAAGCGTGAGGGGCCGCCCTTCGTAGGTCTTGAGCAGCTCAAGCAGCTCGTCGCCCAGGCCGGGGCCACGCTTCAGGATCGCGGGCGAAAGCCTGTCGCCGAAGCGCTCCATGAACGCCGGCCAGGTAGGCGCATAGGCCTGCGCGATACCGCCGCTCACCAGATCGGTGGCGAGCGGGATCCAGTTCAGCCCCCCGAGTTCGGCGCTGTTCCACCAGTGGGCGTGAAACTTCGCGAGCCTTTGGATGATCTTGCCCGCTTCTTCCACGGTGCAGCCCGCGACCTGATCCCCGAAGCGGCCATCGCAGAGATCCTCAAGAAGGACGACGTACCGCTCCCGGTCCGGGTCGCAGCCCGCGAAGTAGCAGATGGGCGCTGGCATGCCGAGCCGTGACGAGAACCCCGCATAGACGCGCGCCTCCCGTTCATACAGGCCGAAGAGCATGGCCACCTGGCGCGCGCCTTCCGTCCGTGATGGGAACTTTCCCACCAGGGACGCCGGCGCCCCCGGCTCCTCGCGGTCGTAGCTAAGGGTGAAGCGGGTGAGGTGGCCAACGAAGCCAACGCCGACGCCCACCTGCTCCATCGTGAAACCCTTCACCGCCGCATCGCGGACGGCGCCCGAAGCGCGCAGCGCGCCCGTCAGCCATTCGGCGGTCAATTCGTCCGGGTCGTTTGGGAACCACGGCGTGATCATGGAGTTTGTCCTCTTCTTCCCTAAAGCTCCGGCAGCAAGCTCAGCGCGTCCAGGTCGTCGATTGCGGCGATGAAGCGGCTGAACGTCGCCTCCAGCATCGCCTTGCCGCGCTCGTTCCCATCCGGGAGTGTCGCGCCAAGGATGGCGCCGCTGGCGACGACGCCCGCGAAGTAGCTCCGGTAGTCCTGTTGAAGCTGCTCGAAGGCATAGCTTGTCACGCCACCTTCGCACAGCCCGGCGTGGTATTCGGCCAGCAGGCCGGCCTCGTGCTGGCGGCGGTCATCCACGCTCAAGCTGCCGGTGACCACGTAGGCCAGGTCCGAAACGCCGGGGGAAAACGTCGGCCCCTGCCAATCGCAGGCCACCAGCTCATGGGCCGTGCCTGGTTCGCCGTAGAACAGGTTGTCCGGCCGGTAGTCGCCCTGGCAGATGGTGCGGCTTCCCTGGAAAAACAGGTCCATCGCCTTCAAGGAGCGCTTCCCCAGCTCCGGCATGACCTGGCGCAGGGCGGGCGTGAACAGGTGGCCGAAGCGCTCCAGGCAGGGTTGCCAGCAGGCGTCATACATCATCTCGATCGCCCCCCGGAGCAAGGTCTCGCCGGGCAGAATCCAGGGGAAGCGCGCGACCTGCGGGCTGTCCCACCATTTCGCGTGGAAGCGGGCGAGATGGCGCACCGCGAGGCTCGCCTCCGCCGGCGTTGACCCGGCCACCTGGTCCCCAAACCGGCCCCCCGTCAGGTCTTCAAGGACGATGGCGGCCGACCCGTTGGCGTCGTAATCGGCGTGGTAGCAAGCCGGCACCGCGATCCCTGCCTCCGGCGCCAACTGCTGGTAGAAGCGCACTTCACGTTCGTAAAGGCCGTACATCATCCCCAGGGCGCGGGAGCCGGCGTCGTTGGAGGGAAGCTTTGCCACGAGGGTTGCCGGCGCATTGGAGGGGGCGCCGCCGTAGCTCAGCTTCAACCGCCCAACGCTGCCAATGAAGCCCACCCCCGCGCCAATCAGGCTGACCTCGACACCCGTGACGTCGCCCTGCGGCAGATGGCCGCCCGCGCGCAGGATCGCGGTCAGCCAGGCCGGGGTTACGGCCTCCATGCTCGCCGGGATAGGCAGCGAATCCACCGTGGGGACTCCTTCAAACGCGGATGCGGAATGGTGTCCGCCGCGCGCCCAGGTGTCAACGGCCTGCAAACGGGCGGGTGCGTCTCACAGTTTTGCGGCGAAGGGAGGACGGACCACACGCCTGAAGCGCTCGCGCCGGCTGCCGCGCGGGCTTGTCCGTAGCGCGCGCCAGCAAGCGCTGGGATGTCGCTGCGGGTCCCGGTCGGGGCATGATGGGATCTATCGCGCGGCCGCCCTCCCGGCACTCCTTCACAGTCGTGCAAAACCACGGCCGGAAGACCGCCGATGTGCGGCTTGCGGACGTTCGCGAAGGGAGGCGTGACGAGGCACCATCTCCAGGTGAACTTCATCGCCACGGCCACCACCGGCGAATCCGCGGGCACCCTCGCCGTGGCGTTGGGCATCGGCCTCTTGATGGGGCTGGAACGCGAACGCCGGAAAGGCTCCGGGCCAACCCGCCAGTTTGCCGGCGTGCGCACGTTCGCGCTCGTTTCCCTCCTCGGTGGGATTTCGGCCGTCTCCGGGGACGGCGCGCTGGTGGCGGTGGCGGCCGCTTTCGTGGCCTCCGTTGCCGCCCTCGGCTACGCCCTCGGCCCGCGCGATGACCCTGGCCTCACCTCGGAAGTCGCCCTCATGGTCGCGTTCGTCCTCGGCGCGCTCGCGCAGGAAGAGCCCGCCCTGGCCGCCGCCTGCGGCGTTGTCGTCACCATCCTCCTGGCGTCGCGCGAACGCCTCCACCACCTGATTCGGGACGCGATGTCCGAGCAGGAGTTCTCCGACCTGTTGCTGTTCGCCGCCGCCGCGGTCGTCGTCTTCCCATTGCTGCCGGATGGGAGCGTGGGCCCGTACGGCGGGCTCAACCCCCGGACAATCTGGCGGCTGGTGGTGCTCGTGATGGCGATCGGGGGCACGGGCTACGTCGCCCTGCGCCTGCTCGGCCCGGCGCAGGGCCTGCCCATCACGGGCCTGGCAGGGGGGTTCATTTCGAGCGCGGCAACCACCGCTTCCATGGGAGCGATCTCCCGCGCCGACCCCGCCCTCTTGCGCCCGGCAATCGCAGGCGCGGTCCTTTCCAACGTCGCGACCATCATCCAGCTCGGCGTGGTCGTCGGCGCGGCAAGCGTGCCGCTCCTGCGCTCGCTCTGGCTGGCGATCGTGCTTTCGGCGGCTGCGGCGATCCTCTTTGCGGCGGCCGGCGCGCTGCGCCTGCGAGGCGCGTCCACGGACGGCGCCACCCCGGCCCGCCGCCGCGCATTCGACCCAAAAAGCGCAATCCTCTTCGCGGCCACCGTCTCGGGGGTGACGCTCGCCGCTTCCGCCGTGAACGACTGGTTCGGCTCCGCCGGCCTCCTCCTTGCCGCCGGCCTCGCTGGCTTCGCGGATGCCCACGCGGCTGCGGCCGCCGTGGCGGCACTCGTCGCGAACGGCGAAGTCAGCCCTTCGGAGGGCGTGCTCCCGGTCGCCGTCGGGCTCACGACGAACACCCTGACGAAGCTCGTTGCCGCCTATGCCAGCGGCGGCGGGCGTTTCGCGCGGCCCCTCCTGGGCGGGCTCGTCACCATCCTAGGGATGGCCTGGGCCGGCGCGCTTGCGATGCGATAGCCTGGCGTCTCAGCCCCCGGCCGCCCCCGCTGGAACTGGCTCCACCCGGAAGCGGCAGACTTCGCCGCCTGCCCGCCGGTGCTCCTTCAGCGTCACCTTCCGCTGCCCAAGAGCAGCGCGGAGGAACGAGACCTCCGCTTCGCAAACCGAACGGGAAGCACTTGCCGCGGCAAGCAGGGGGCAGTGGCGGAGGGTGATCTCGGCGGCGCCGTTGGCGTCCATTTCCAGGAGCGGCATGCAGCCGTGGCGGTCGAACACGGAGACCGCCCCGGCAAGGCCATCTTCCCCGGCGCCGCCCATCGCGAGGGGAGCCGCCTCCCCCAGGAGGCGGCTCGCCTGCCGTTCCATCAGCACCTGGAGGATGGCCGGGTCGAGCTGCTCAAGCTCGCCGAGGATCTCCGTGGCGAGCACCATGTGGCCATCCGCGAAGAGGCCATGGCCGCGCTCCGTGAGTGCGTAGCGCAGCCCTGGACGCCCGCGCGGGCTGGGTTCCTGCCGGGCGCTTACCAGGCCTCCCGAGACCATCAGGGCGAGGTGATGACGCACGCCTCCCACCGTAAGGAAGAGCTCTCCCGCAAGCTCCTTCGCCGTCGCGGCGCCGCGCAGCTTCAGCGCGAGGACAATCTCCCGCTGCGATTCACTCAGACTCGAGAGCCAGTCCCGTCCAGTCTCCACCACTATTCCCCGGTCCGGAGCCCGTGGCCCCTTCCTGCTCTCATCCGCGCCCTCGTGCGCTTGCCTGTCCGTACGGCAACCGGCGGCTACTTAGCGGGCGCTAAGGTAACAGACCGCGGAGCAAAGCGCAGCACCGGCGGCGCCCCGCGGAATCGAAACGGTCTCGAACAGGGGCCTCGGGCGCGTCTTCAACAATTCCCCCCGCGTTTACTCCCGCGGCCAGGTTGCGGCCTTCACCCACCACCCGTGGGCACCGATAACCATCTTGGGAGAGGATTCACAATGGAAATACAATCACCCTGCGGGTTCTGCATGTCGTACAGTCCGGGTGGTGGGATGACCATCCGGCGCGATGCCCGCGCCGCCGAGCAGAGCTGGGTCTCCGTCCAGGTGCTCACAAGTGAAACGCTCTGTGCCACATGCTTCGAGGGGTTTGGTTCGCTCCTCCAGGCCGCCGCCACCGGCGTCCCCGCCCGGCCCCTGGGCGCCCCTCACGCCGTGGAAACGGCTACCCCCTCTGGCGATGCCTGCGACCTCTGCCGCGCCCACCTCACCGGCGACTCGTTCGCGGTGGAGCTGGTCCCTGAGCAGCGGGAGATGATCCGCCGGGACCTCTTCCGCTTCGATGCCCGGCTCCGGCAGTACCGCCTGTGCGGCGGCTGCCTCGCCTGGGCGCGAAGCGTTGCCTATGACGAATCCGCCGTCCTCAACCGAAGCTTCCGCGACGGCCTTGGCCTAGCCAGCGACTGGCGCCCGACGCATGCCCGCGACGCCTGCACGGCGTTCCTCCTGCCGTGCGACGATGACGAGGTCGAACTCTACACGCGGCAATCCGGGCGCTCCTACCGCAGGGCCCCACGCCGGACGGGGATCGGCGCCGGGCCCCCGGGCGAAGCCCTCTTCATCGGCGCCGGCGTCACCCGCCAGGCTTCTGCCGTTGTTGAACACCTCACCCCGGAAGAGCGATCCCGCGTCATCGTCGTGGCCCGCTTCGAAACCCTCGCCGACGCCCGCGAAGCGCTCGCCGCTGGGGCCGCGGAGATGCTCGTCTCGCCCCTCCTTCCACGGCACGTGAGCGGCGCCTTCCAGCGCGCCTGCGAACGGGAGGCCGGTCAAAAGCCCACCCGCACCGCTGACGGCCTGCCGATGCTCCAGCCCGGACCAGACCGCCCCGGCCGCCCCGGCCAGCTCCTCGCCATTTCCGCCGCCCGCCACACGACCATGGAAAAGGCCTGGATCCTGAGGCGGTTCCTGCGCGGCGATGACCGTGTGGGTTTCGCCCAGGGGGACGGCCTGGAGGCCCAGGTGTTTTGCCCGGATGCCCACGTGGACATCGTGCGTGGCCGCATTACCCACCTCTTCGGGGACCGCACGACCATCCGCAGCGTCGGCCGGTCGGCGGCGGCCCTCCAGAAGACGGCCTGAGGAGGCTGTCGTCTGTCGTCTGTCGTCTGTCGTCTGTCGTCTGTCGTCTGTCGTCTGTCGTCTGTCGTCCAGGAGCGTGTCCGTACCGCGCGCGACAGCAAGCGGCGCGATGCCACGTCCTCCCACGGCCGCCCCATCAGTATTGGTACATGCGCCTGCCGGCTGGCTAACCGCCGTCCCTTCCTGGGACACAACGGCAGCAAGGCCCGAAGCTCCACGAAAACTTCCAGGATACCTGGTGCCGCTTGGTGCCTTCGCGACTTCGTGTCCCTTCACTAACGACTCTCTCGTGCCCGCGGGGATGCGGACCGCGCGCGAATCCGTCATGATGTCCGCCATAACGCCCGGCCCGCCACACGGTTGGCCCGCCGCGCAAGGAAGGGACACACCACATGGAATTTCGCGACACCCCCGAAGAGGCTGCCTTCAGGCAGGAAGTCCGCTCGTTCATCGGCCAGAAACTGCCGGCCCAGCTCAAGGGCATGGGCATGGAAGAGATGACCAGCGACGAGCACGCCGACGCCCTGAAGGGCTGGCGCAAGGCCCTCTCCGGCAACGGCTGGATCGCCCCCCACTGGCCGAAGGAATACGGCGGCGCCGGCATGAGCCCCGTCGAACAGTTCGTCTACAACGAAGAGATGGCCGAAGCCCGCGCGCCCCAGGTCGGCGGCATGGGCGTCCAGATGATCGGCCCCGTCCTCATCCGCTTCGGCACCCCCGAGCAGCAGAAGGAACACCTCCCGAAGATCACCTCCGGCGAAGTCCAGTGGTGCCAGGGCTACTCCGAACCCGGCTCCGGCTCCGACCTCGCCTCCCTCCAGACCCGCGCCGTCCGCGACGGCGACGACTACGTCCTCAACGGCCAGAAAATCTGGACCTCCGGCGCCCACCGCGCCGACTGGATGTTCCTCCTCGCCCGCACGGACCCGGACGCCCCCAAGCACCGCGGCATCTCCATGCTCTTGATGGACATGAAGTCCCCCGGCATCAGCGTCCAGCCCCTCATCACCATGGCCGGTGACCACGTCTTCAACCAGGAGTACTTCGACAACGTCCGCGTCCCGGCGAAGAACCTCGTGGGCGATGAGAACCGCGGCTGGTACGTCGGCGCCGCCCTCCTGGACTTCGAACGCAGCAACATCGCCAGCGCCATCGGCCTCAAGCACTTCGTCAACGAAGTCCTGACGCTCGCCAAGGCCGCCCCGAAGGGGAGCGCGATGGAGCAGCGCGTCAAGCGCCTCCGTTCGGAGATCGCAGAGCGCGCCGTGGAAGCGGCCATCGGGCGGCTCATCAGCTACCGCCTGATCAGCATCCAGAAGCGCGGCGGCGTGCCCAACTACGAAGCCTCCATGAACAAGAACTTCGGCGCCGAAGTCAACCAGCGCATCGCCGGCACCGGCATGAAGCTCCTTGGCATGATGGGCAACATCAGCCACCGCGACGACCTCGCGCCGATCAAGGGCCGCATCCAGCACGCCTACCTGACGACCGTCGCCAGCACCATCGCCGCCGGCACCAGCGAAATCAACCGCAACGTCATCGCCACCCGCGGCCTCGGCCTGCCCCGCAGCT